>NZ_JBQCLK010000003.1:0-189646 GCF_051966115.1 Paenibacillus sp. SAFN-117 | reverse complement strand
CCAATCCAAGCAGGAAACGACTGATATTGACGCCGATTCGCTCGCTTCTTAATGCTGTAGAACTTTTGACTGTCCAGAATATAAGAAGGTATAAGTTTTCATCTATACCTGTTCTTATATTTCATCGGTAAACGCGCACGTCCTAGGGACGGCGATAGCCGTTTATCCTTGGTGCTTGTTTGTTAGAACGGGCAGAGATAGATGAACAAAACTACGGAAGAGGAGAGAACCCAAAATTGAAACTGCAAAGCAAAGGGCTGCTGATTGCAATCATGGCCATACTGCTGGCCCTGACCGCCGCATGCTCAAGCGGTCGGTCGGATTCTTCTGTGTCGGCTTCGGGAAAGGGGCCTGCGAATTCCTCCGGGAACAAGCCGGCGGTTGAGCTGCTGAATGTATCCTATGATCCAACCCGGGAGCTGTATGAACAGTTCAACCGGTCTTTCCAGGAGCATTGGCTGGGGCAAACCGGTCAGACGGTGACCATCAAGCAATCCCATGGGGGCTCCGGAAAGCAGGGGAGATCCGTCATTGACGGCCTTAAAGCCGATGTCGTCACGCTTGCGCTGGCCTACGATATCGAAGAGATTCAGGCTGCGGGATTGATTTCGGAAGGCTGGCAGCAGCGGCTGGAAGCCAACAGCTCGCCTTATACGTCAACTATCGTTTTCCTGGTGCGCAGCGGCAATCCGAAGGACATTAAGGATTGGGACGATTTGATCAAGCCGGGGATTTCCGTCATTACACCGAATCCGAAAACGTCGGGGGGCGCCAGATGGAACTATTTGGCCGCTTGGGGCTATGCCGTCAAAAAATTCAACGGTGAGGAAGACAAGGTGAAAGAGTTTATCGGTGCCCTGTTCAAAAATGTTCCTGTCCTCGACTCCGGAGCGCGCGGCGCAACGACGACCTTCGTGGAGCGGGAAATCGGGGATGTGCTGATCGCCTGGGAGAATGAAGCTTTCCTGGCCATTCATGAACTCGGCAAGGATAAATTCGAAATCGTCATTCCCTCCATCAGTATTTTGGCGGAACCGCCGGTGGCCGTCGTAGACAAGGTGGTGGATCAAAAAGGTACCCGGGAGGTCGCCGAAGCCTATTTGAAATACCTGTATTCCGAAGAGGGGCAAAGAATAGCGGCGGAGAATTACTATCGTCCGCGTTCGGAGGAAGTCGCCAAACAATTTGAGGAGCAGTTTCCGAAGCTGGAGCTGTTAACCGTGGATGAAGATTTTGGCGGGTGGCAGAACGCGCAGCAGGTACATTTTGCGGATAACGGCACTTTCGATCAAATTTATGGTCCTTGACCTTGTCGAGGAAAGAGACGCATCCGCCGATCGGTGCGATCGGAACTATATAAAGAGAAGGCTTAAGGGATGGTCTACAGCCATCCAAAGCATATTGGAGTGACTCCGGGTGAGAAGAAAAGAAAATCGTTTGCCGGGCTTCGGTTTATCGATGGGCTTCACTTTGTTTTATTTGGGCATTGTCGTGCTGCTGCCTTTATCGGCGATCTTTCTGCAAACATTCGAAATCAGTTGGGAACGGTTCTGGGAAATCGTGCTCGCCCCCCGCGTGCTCGCTTCCTTTCGGGTCACCTTCGTGACGGCTTTGCTCGCGGCACTGGTTAATGCCGTATTCGGGCTGCTGGTGGCCTGGGTTCTGGTCCGTTACTCCTTCCCGGGCAAAAAGCTGATCGACGGCATGGTGGATTTGCCGTTTGCCCTTCCGACCGCCGTTGCCGGGATCTCGCTAACCGCGATCTATGCGGAGAACGGATGGGGGGGAAGCCTGCTCAAGCATGTCGGAATTCAGGCCGCATTCACTCCGCTTGGCATTACGATTGCGCTAGTTTTTATCGGATTGCCCTTCGTCGTCCGGACGGTTCAGCCGGTGCTGCAGGAGCTGGAGAAGGAAGTGGAGGAAGCTGCCGTATCTCTGGGTGCCTTCCGTTGGAGGACCTTCCGCAGTGTCCTTCTTCCTCCGCTGCTGCCCGCGTTACTGACCGGTTTCGCCCTGGCCTTCGCCCGGGGAATCGGTGAATACGGCTCGGTCGTGTTTATTTCCGGCAATATGCCGATGAAGACGGAGATCGCTCCGCTATTGATCATGACGAAGCTGGAGCAGTACGACTACGCGGGAGCAACGGCTGTAGCGCTGGTCATGCTGGTAATCTCCTTCGTGCTGCTGCTGCTGATCAACTTCATGCAGTGGCGGCTAAGCCGGCGAATGCTTCGGAGTTAAGACATCGGCGTCATTTTAAATTAGTGGGAGGGGGGAGAGAAGTAATGGGGTGACGACAGCTTCAGCCCGGACACCTGCGGCCGCCCGGCCGCAGCATATTACGGAAGCGCGCAGCGTACAGTGGCTGCTCATCGGCTTGGCGCTATTCTTTCTTGGGGTCGTGCTGGTGCTTCCCCTGATTTCTGTATTTACACAGGCTCTGAAAAAAGGGATCGAGGCCTATCTGGCCGCCGTAACCGATCCGGATGCGCTGGCGGCCATTCGCTTGACATTGATAACCGCCCTGATCGCCGTGCCTTTAAATACGCTCTTCGGTATCGCGGCTGCCTGGGCGGTGACGAAATACCGCTTTCGCGGCAAGCAAGCGCTGGTTACCCTGATCGATCTGCCGTTTGCCATATCACCGGTCATCTCGGGGCTGATCTTCGTCCTGTTATTCGGCTCTAGGGGGCTCTTCAGTCCTTATCTGGAGGGAATGAATCTGCAAATCATTTATGCTCTGCCGGGAATTGTGCTGGCCACGCTATTCGTTACATTTCCGTTCGTTGCCCGGGAGCTGATTCCTCTGATGCAGGCCCAGGGTACGCTCGAGGAAGAGGCGGCGATGACGCTGGGAGCCAGAGGCTGGCAAATTTTCAAACGGGTAACCTTGCCGAATATCAAATGGGGGCTGCTGTATGGAATGATTCTGTGCAACGCTCGCGCCATGGGGGAGTTCGGCGCCGTTTCCGTCGTATCCGGGCATATCCGTGGACAGACCAATACGCTGCCGCTTCATGTAGAAATATTGTACAACGAATACCAATTTTCCGCTTCATTCGCCGCCGCTTCTCTGCTTATGCTGCTGGCGCTGCTTACTTTGGCCGCCAAAAGCTGGGTGGAATGGAAGCACGGCCGCGAGCGGGAAGCACAGGGAAAGGAGGATAGCGTACATGCAGATTGAAGTCGAGGGGCTTAGAAAGCATTACGGAGATTTCGCGGCCTGCAAGGAGGTAAGCTTCCGCATCGGCCAAGGCAATCTGATCGGATTGTTGGGGCCGAGCGGAGGAGGCAAGACGACGATTTTGCGTCTGCTCGCTGGCTTGGAGGTGCCCGATGCGGGGGAGATCCGTTTCGATGGCAGGCGGATTAACGAGGTCCCCCCGCAGAAGCGCGGGATCGGATTCGTTTTTCAAAATTATGCGTTGTTCAGGCATATGACCGTTTACGATAATATCGCCTTCGGCCTGAGCATTCGGAAGGCTGGAAAGGCCGATATTCGCCGCCGGGTAGAACAATTGCTGGCGTTAACCGGCCTGCAGGGGCTGGAGCGCCGTTATCCGCACGAGCTGTCCGGCGGACAGCGGCAGCGGGTCGCCTTCGCCCGAGCCCTGGCACCCGAGCCCCGGCTGCTGCTGCTGGATGAGCCATTCGCCGCCATTGACGCCAAGGTGCGCAAGGAGCTTCGCTCGTGGCTGAAGGAAATGATAAGCCGGGTCGGGGTGACGACGATTTTCGTCACCCACGATCAGGACGAAGCGGTGGAGGTGGCCGACGAAATCATTATTATCCATCAAGGAAGGCTGGAGCAGATCGGCACACCGATGGAGATTTACAACCGTCCGGCAAGCCCGTTCGTAGCGAAGTTTATCGGGGAATCCAGCCTGATCGGAAATCCGTCGGCCTTCCGAAGCTTCGCCGGCATAGCGGAGGGGGCGCAGGCGATCGTTCGCCCCGAATTTATCGAAGTCGGAAGCGAACGGGAGCTGTCTACCCCATCAGCCGCTGAACCGGGTGTCGTCAAGCAGTTATTTTTCCGCGGCAGCAGCTGGCTCGTGGAAGTAGAGGCGGGGGGCCAGACGCTGTTCGCCTACCGTTCCCTGGAATCCGCTCCTCTAACCGCGGGACAGGAGGTGCTGGTGCTGATACACCGGCTGTATCTGTATGCCGGCGGGCAGATGCAGACGATTGAGAACCAGGGCAAATACGATCCGATGCCTGTGCATATTTAGGAATCCGCGAGGTGATGGTGACGGGAAACTTCGTATATCTGGAACGGACACTGCCATAAGGGGGGATAGCAATTTCCTTAAAAGCTGGAGGACTACTTACCATGCACGATGCAACGCCTGCCGGGAAAGATGCGCGATGGGAAACCCTCTATAATGCTAACGTTGAGAGGATGTAAGGTGAACTGACAAATCACGCGCAAAAGTACATGTCTTTGAGACCACTTTAGTTAAAATGAGCCAAAGACATGCGAAAGTGCAGTTAAATTCGGCCATTTCGCTGATTTTCGGATTTTTCCGGCGATTGACCTACAGTTTTGCTCGTATTCTGCTATATTTGGCAGATACTACCAAATTGACATGCACTTTTGCTTGTCTTTGGGCGATGCTTTCCGGTTGGGACGGCACCAGAATGATGGATTCAAGGGGGGGACGCAATGAGAAGCTATCCAATGTTCGCTGACCTTCGGGGAAAGCAATGCGTCGTTGTCGGCGGCGGGCGGGTCGCAGAGCGGAAAGTCGCTTCACTGCTGGCTAGCGGCGCCCGCGTCAGGGTGATCAGCCCCTCGTGTACGGAGCGGCTGCGCGAGCTGGGGGCTCATGGGGAGATCGAGCTTACAGCAAGAAGCTTCGAGCCCGCGGATATTAATGACGCACTGCTGGTCCTGGCGGCTACGGACGATGCCGCGACGAACTTGCTCGTCAGCCGGTCGGCCGGTCCGCATCAATGGGTCAACGTGGCCGACCGCCCGGACCTCTGCAGCTTTACCGTTCCGGCGGTGGTGGAACGCGGGGCGCTCCGGATAGCCGTCGGAACGGAGGGCCGGTGTCCCGGGTTCGCCAGGAAGATGAGGGAATGGCTGCAGGGCATCATCGGCCCCGAATATGGGGAGCATCTGAATTTTGTGGCCGCATGGAGAACCCGGGCCCGGACCCTGATGCTCTCCCCGGATTCCCGGCGGGAGCTGATGGATCGTCTGCTGGACGACGCTTTGCTCGAGCTGACCCGCAGGGGGGACCTGGCGGCCAGAGATCGGGAGGCTGAGCGGTTCGCCGCCGGACTTCTCGGCAGGAAGGAGGGATGATTTGAAGAAAACAGCGGTGCTGGTCGTTGCCCACGGTTCCCCTGATCCGGGTTGGGTGGAGCTTGTCGATGAGACGGTTCGTCAGGCCGGGCTTCGGCTTCCGGTACATATTGGGTATTTGGGCGGAGTGCCGGAGCAGGGCATTGCCGCACAATTGATTCGTCTGGAACGAATCGGGATGCGTCATGTGCTGGTCGTTCCGTTATTCGTATCGGAGGGAAGCACACACCTGAACGAAATCCGATACAGCCTCGGACTGATTCCTGCTCCTGCTGTGGCCACGGATCTGCAGCGGCTGATCGTAAAGGTCCGCTTGCACTGGTGTCCTCCGCTAGAGGACGATGTCCGGATCATGCGAATCTTGGAGGAGCGGCTGCGGGAGCTGTCATCTGTCCCGGCTGGGGAGGCGCTGCTGACCGTAGGTCACGGCAGCGCGGTTCCGGGCTTTCAGGAGGCGTGGGAAAATTTGCTGCTGCGGGTGACGGAGCGGTTGAGACGGCAATTCGGTTTCAGCGCCGCCGCCTACGCGACATTAAGGCCGGATACGGTGGCCGCGCAGGCGAAAGCTCTGCTGACCTGCGGCCGTTTGCTTGTGCTTCCGCTGTTTTTGAGCGAAGGCTATTTTACAAATCGGGCCATTCCCGACAGATTAGAAGGCATTCATTATTCATATACCGGGAAGGCATATTTGCCGCACCCGCTAATAGCTGACTGGATTAGGCAAACGGTGGAGCAGGCTATGGAAACGCTATGGGGCGGGGCCGCTGTGAAAGCTCATTAAGGTGAGAATCACGACTATACTGCTAAAATGACAAATTCCCCTCGTCGGCTCCATGACTATACAAGATGAGGAAGGAAGCAAGGAACGGCAGTATAGGGAAGGTTGGGAGCGGCGAAGGGAAGCCGGCTGAATTCATATGAGACGGAGAGTGAAATAACCGTGACGGAAAAGCGGAATTGGAAGTGGGCAGACGATCCGAATTTAAACAAGATGGAGCTTACCAAGCTGGAGAAGGACGGTCTGGATGTTATCGAAACGATAATCGACAAGTACTCGAAGGAGGGCTGGCAATCGATCGAGCCGTCGGATCTGGACCGGTTCAAATGGGCGGGTATCTACCAGCAGCGGCCCAAGGACGGCCACTTCATGATGCGGGTTCGCATTCCGGGAGGAGTGCTGTCGCATGAGCAGGCGGATGCCTTGGCGGGCATTGCCGAGGACTACGGACGGGATTTGATCGATGTGACGACCCGCCAGGCTATTCAGTATCACTGGCTGACTGTAGAGAGCCTTCCGGACATCTTCGAACGGCTGGCTTCTGTCGGATTGTCCTCTTTCGAAGCTTGCGGGGATTGTCCCCGGACCATTGTAGGCAATCCGCTGGCAGGGATCGATCCGCATGAGGTATTGGATACGAGGCCGATTGTGGCCGAGTTGGAGAAGTTTTTTCTGGGCAATCGGGATTTCTCCAACCTGCCGCGCAAATATAAAATGTCCATCTCGGCCAACGTGTACAACACGGGCCATGCGCAAATCAATGACCTGGCTTTTACCCCGGCCCGCAAGACGATTAACGGCAAGGAAGAGATCGGTTTTCACGTGTGGGTCGGAGGCGGATTGTCGACCAAGCCGCATATGGCCCGGCAGCTCGACGTCTTCTGCCTCCCGGAGGATGTCGTTCGGGTAGCCGCCGGAGTCACTACCATCTTCCGTGACTTCGGCTACCGGCATAAGCGGACTCACGCCCGCCTGAAGTATCTCGTCGCCGATTGGGGGCCGGAGAAGTTCCGCGAGGAATTGGTCCGGGTCACCGGCGAGCTGCAGAGCCGTGGGGAGGATTTAATCCGGGGCTGGAATGCCGGATATTTCTACGGGATTCATGAGCAGAAGCAGAAGGGGCTGTATTACGCCGGACTGTCCGTTCCCGTCGGAAGAATGAATGCGGCGGAGATGCGTGAGCTGGCCCGTCTGGCTCGCGAATACGGGGACGGGACCATCGGAACGTGCAATTCGCAGAACGTCCTGATCCGCCAGATTCCGGCCGACAAGGTGGAAGCCTTCAAGGAGGAGTCTCTCATTGTCAACCGTTTCCGGTTAACGCCCAATACGTTCGTCGGCTATGCGGTCTCTTGCACAGGGATCGAGTACTGCAATCTCGCCGTCGTCGAGACGAAGGAAAGAATGAGGGCGCTCGCTGAGTATTTGGACGAAACGGTGGAATTGGATACGCCGCTCCGCATCCATATGGTCGGCTGCCCTAATTCCTGCGGACAGCATCAGATTGCCGATATCGGACTGCAGGGGGCGCTGGTGAGAACACCGGATGGTATGGTGGACGCCTTTGATGTCCATGTTGGCGGTACGTTGGAAGGCGAAGCGCGGTTTAACCGCAAGCTCAAGATCAGGGTGGATGTGAACCGGTTGGGCCCTTTCCTGGCGCAGTTGATAGGCGCCTATAAGGAAGAACGGCTCGAAGGGGAGACCTATTGGCAGTATGTGGAGCGAGTCGGGATCGAGACGATTCAGAGCCAGGCCGACAGTATTTTGACACCTGCTTGACGGAGCTTCGGAAAGTTTCTTGGACGATTACGATTCGTTGGAAAACTGCATCATCATATTTACGATACCTAAAAAGGAGGCATGGCTGATGCCGGAACAGCACACCGAGCCCTATTTGTATAAACTGGAAGCCATCTTGTCCCGGGAAAGGTTAATGACCGTCGTCGTCGTCTCATCCTCGGACGAGAAGGCTTTCACCTATGCGGAAAATCAACTGCTGCGGCACACGGTCGAACCGCCGGAAATCCGGTCGCTCGGAATTGTCGAGAAGAAGCCTCTCGGCCGAGACGGGGTCGGCTACTCGATTGAAACGCTGCAGTTCGATTAATCAAACTACCAGAGACATGGGGCGCTTGCTGCTTAAATCCACTCGGAGCCTGAGGCGGCTAAGCGGTGCAAAGTGAAGAAGCCATGGGAAAGGAGCCGGAGCATGAAGGCCGGGAAAGTATACTTTATCGGAGCGGGACCGGGGGATCCCGGCTTGATTCCGTTAAAAGGGATCAAAGCGTTGGAGGAAGCCCAGGTGGTCGTCTATGACCGGTTGGCGTCCCCCCAATTGTTGGCCTATGTGAAGCAGGGCGCCCGCTTCGTGTTTTGCGGCAAGGAAGCGGGAAAGCATTCGATGGCACAGGAGGAAATTAACGAAATCCTCGTCCGTGAAGCTCTGCGCGGGAAAAAGGTAGCCAGGTTGAAGGGCGGGGATCCGAGCATCTACGGCCGGGTGGGAGAAGAGGCGGAGGCTTGCGCCAGACATGGGATTCCGTTCGAAATTGTCCCCGGCGTCACTTCCGGCATCGCAGCGGCTTCTTATGCCGGTATTCCGCTCACCCACCGCGAATGGAGCTCGAATACGGCCTTCGTCACCGGGCATCGCTGCGCGGGCAATGAGGGGAAGGAGACGAATTGGCAGGCAGCCTCCGGCTTCGACACCCTCGTGGTCTATATGGGGGTGAAGAATTTGCCGTATATTCGGCAGCGGCTGATTGAATGCGGCAAGCCCCCGGCCACCCCGGCAGCGCTGGTCCGGTGGGGAACGACCGGCGATCAGCGTACGCTCGCCGGCACCCTTGATAATATCGCCTCCAAGGCGCAGGAGGCGAACTTCGAGGCGCCGGCGATCCTGATCATCGGTGAGGTGGTCCGGCTTAGGGAAACTCTTGGCTGGTACGAACAAAAGCCGTTATTCGGCCGCAAAGTGCTGTTGTTTCAATCCGAACCTGCTACTCGGGGGGACGGCCGGCTTCTCGAGCAATGGGGCGCCGAGACGGCGGAGGTTCCGGTCCTTCCGGAACCCGCATTGGAAGCGGAACGAGTACTCCAGGCTGCGGAGTCCAGCGATTGGATCGTGTTTGCGGATGTATGGGAGGTGCAGTTTTTCTTCCAAGCCTTGCATGCGGCGGGAAGGGATATCCGCAACATAAATACCCGTATGGCGGCACTCAACGAAGGAGCGGCGGCGGAGCTCGCCCGAAGAGCGATAACGGTTGAATATGACTTTTCTGCGGATTACGCAGCCGGATCGGGAGTGCGGCCCGGGGTGCTTGGGAGCCGGATCGGCCTGCAGGAAGGAGCCCGCATGCTGCTGTTATCGCCCGATTACACCGGAATTAACGCCCCCTATTCGGAAGATGGGGTTTGCTGGCTATTGGCCGGCATGTCCCGGCAGAAGATTCGGGCTACCGCTTATCTGGCGGAGCTGTTCCGGGAGCGCGGCTTCGATACGCTCTGGATTGGCGATGTCCGTGCTATGTACGCTCTTCAGGAATTGGCAAACCGAGAGCCGGAGCTGGCTTCCAGGCTGCTGTGCATTCCCGAATTCATATGTGTAGGCGAGGGAACGGCGGCCGTAGCCGGAGCTTATGGCTGGAAGGTGACCCGGACTATTCGTGAAGGGGAATCGTTTGTCATAGATGCCGTGGAATGGCTGAATGAGAGCCGCATGGAAGGAAGCGCACTGCATCAGGAATTCGCCGGTTAAGGCGGAACGACGCGAGGAGGGAAACTTATGCCCGGTAACCAGTGGTTGTACGAAACACTGACAGAGGAACAGTATCGCGGTATCAATTCAGAACTGGAAAAATTAGATTCGCTGGAGGTCATCAAATGGGCTTACGGCCATTATGCCGACGAGCTCGTCTATGCCTGCAGCTTCGGTGCGGAAGCGATCGTGCTGATTGATCTCATCAGCAAAGTGCGCAAGGATGCCAAGGTGATTTTTATCGATACCCATGTCCATTTCAAGGAGACCTACGAGCTCATCGTCCGTGTTCAGGAGCGGTATCCGGCTTTGCGAATCGAATTCATCGAGTCGGATCTGACGTTGAGCGGGCAGGCGGCCGTCTATGGGGATAAATTGTGGGAGAGCGACCCTAACCTGTGCTGCCGGATGCGTAAAGTGGAGCCGTTGGCACGGGCGCTGAGTGGGCAGGCGGCCTGGATGTCCGGGCTGCGCAGGGAACAATCTCCGACAAGGGCCCATGTTCAATATGTGAATCGGGACGATAAGTTTCGCTCGATCAAAATCTGCCCGTTGATCCACTGGACGTGGGACGATATATGGGAGTACATCCATACTTACGATTTGACCTATAACGAGCTGCATGATCGCGGTTACCCGAGCATCGGATGCGAAACCTGCACGCTTCCGGTGTCCGGAATCGGCAGCTCCAGAGCCGGAAGATGGGCGGGCAGCGGGAAGACCGAATGCGGTCTTCATCAATGACGAACTCTTCAAACGGCCGATTCTGCGATGACTACAATCTTTTGGAATACGAAGGGGATGGAGCCAAATGAGTATCAATACCCCCCATGGCGGGGAACTGATCCACCGGATAGATGCCGACGCGCAATATGTATCACTGACGCAGGAAATAGAGCTGGATAATATCGCTTTATCGGATCTGGAACTAATCGCCATCGGGGCGTACAGCCCGCTGACCGGTTTCATGGGAAGAGAAGATTACTTGTCCGTCGTGCAGAATATGCGGCTGGCCGGCGGCCAAGTCTGGAGCCTGCCGATCACGCTGCCCGTAACGGTGGAGACAGCCCGGCAGCTAAAGCAGGGCGAGCGGGTGAAATTAGTTCAGAACGGGATTGTCTATGGAGTAATGGAGGTAGAGGAAATCTTCGTTCCGGACAAAAGGCTGGAGGCAGAGCAGGTCTACCGGACCTCCGATCAGGCCCATCCGGGGGTCAGAAATTTGTTCTCCCGTCCCGATGTGTATATCGGCGGGCCGGTGACACTGGTTAGAAGGCCGAAGAAGGGTGCCTTCGCCGATTATTATCTTGATCCCTCGGCAACGAGAAGCTTGTTTGAAGAGCGGGGGTGGAAGACGGTCGTCGGTTTTCAGACCCGCAATCCGGTTCACCGGGCGCATGAATATATTCAAAAATCGGCGCTGGAAATCGTAGACGGCCTGTTTCTGAATCCGCTGGTCGGCGAGACGAAGGCAGACGATATTCCTGCGGATGTCCGAATGGAGAGCTATCGGGTGCTGCTGGAAGCCTATTACCCGAAGGATCGCGTGTTTCTGGCTGTATTCCCGGCCGCCATGCGTTACGCGGGGCCGCGGGAGGCTGTTTTTCATGCGCTGGTCCGCAAAAATTACGGCTGCACCCACTTTATCGTCGGCCGTGATCATGCCGGTGTCGGAAATTATTATGGAACCTATGAGGCGCAGCAAATCTTCAGGCGGTTTTCCGGGGAGGAATTGGGAATCACGTTGTTGTTCTTCGAAAACAGCTTCTTCTGTACAAAATGCGGAAATATGGCCTCGACCAAAACTTGCCCGCATCCGTCCGAGGATCGGGTTGCACTGTCCGGAACAAAGGTAAGAGAAATGCTGAGCCGAGGGGAGGCGCCGCCGCCGGAGTTCAGCCGCAAGGAAGTGGTAGAGGTATTGATTCGCGGAATGCGGACGGAAGCTGCCGTCAAGAAGTAGAGAGATGTGAAGAGGTTGCAAGGGCTGACTGATTCTAGAGCTTGACGCAGAAATAGAAAAGGATGGAGGAATGGAGCATGTCGAATTCATCGGCCGCGGAAAATATTGTCTGGCATGCGGCATCTGTTACCAAACCCGATCGGCATCGCTTGAACCGGCACAAAAGCTGCGTGTTATGGTTTACCGGCTTGTCCGGTTCAGGCAAATCTACGCTGGCCAATGCGGTGCAAACCAAGCTGCATGAATTGGAAAAGCGCTCCTACGTGCTGGACGGGGACAACATTCGCCATGGCTTAAGCAAAGGTCTCGGCTTCAGCGCCGAAGACCGCAGGGAGAACATTCGCAGAATTGGCGAAGTCGCCAAACTGTTCGTCGATGCCGGAATCATTACGCTGACGGCCTTCATTTCTCCTTATCGCGAGGACCGGAATCTGGCGCGCGGGCTGCTCGAGCCGGGAGAATTTATCGAGATCTACGTCAAGTGCCCGTTGGAGGAATGTGAACGGCGCGATCCCAAAGGGCTGTATCAAAAAGCAAGAAACGGGGAAATTTCCGAATTTACCGGAATCTCCTCCCCCTACGAGGAGCCTTTGGCGCCGGACATCGTCATTGACAGCTCCCGGAAATCGGTGGAAGAATCGGTTGAATTGGTGATTTCCTATTTATATGATTCATCCTTGATTTAGCGAAACGCCACTCCTACATCAAGCTGAAAAAATACAATTCGGACCTGATTATCCCATTGGTCGGCCCGGGGCTTCTATAATTTTTCCTCGAAGGAATATGCGGCCCAATGTGTCGGATTTGTCTGTAAAACTGCGTCAAGTCTTGGGGCTGTCTCATAAATCGAATTACGATTTTCCAAATCCCGCCTAGAGAGTTAATTTGGGCTGCAAAATAAAGGACCCGTTCCCATTCCATAGTGGGATTTGAGGTCCTTTTACTTCATTGTTGGGATGTTCCCGTCTTATGCAAACAATTCCGGGGCAGCACCGTCTATTGCTGCCCGGTCTCCGTCACGTAATCCTCAACGATATCTTCGGCCCGGATCGTTCCGATAAAGAACCAATCCATGTACAGATCACCGAATTTTTCATAAAACCAGTCGCTGCTGTATCGGCTGAAGCTTCCGAACAGGTCATAGAGGTCGCCAACGGTATTGTACCTCTTGTTTCCGGAATCATCGACCCATTCCACGACCTGGTTCAGGTCAACCTCTCTGATTTCATGCATTTGCGTATAGAGAATAGTGCCGTTAATTCTGTAGTAGATTTCCACAAGGTCCTCATATTCATGGCCCTTCAGCAATTGCCAGCCTTCCATCTCGCCGGTAGCCGGTTCGTGGGACAGGGGACGCTTCGCATCCGGATACCACTCCTTATAGGTCTCGAACGGAACTTCGCCTTGGGGTACAGTGCCGATATACGCAGTAGAGGTTGGCCCGTAAAAATGAACGTCCATCTCCATAATTTCGGCCACAGCTCTGATGGGGGCATAGGTCGTCCCATTGTACAGAATGTTGCTCGTTTCTACCGGAATTCCATGAACCTGGATGGCAATATCATTGAATACGGCTTCGATCGTGTCAAATCTCTTGTCCTCCAGCACGACCTCTTCTTCGGAGGCGGCGGCCGCCTGCGCTTCTGCGGCATCAATGACTTCATCCGGTACTTCTCCGGCCGGAAGCATTCCAATATAAGCGGTTCTAGTTTTGTCATAATAGATGACGTCCCAGCCCAGCATCTCGGCCAGATTTCGAACCGGAACATAAGTCGTGCCCTCATACAGCAAATTGTTGCTGACAGAGGTGACCCCGTTCACCTTGACCTGGATTTGGTTGAATCCAACCTCAATTTTCTCGGGCTCCGCGGCCGAAGCATAGCCGGGCAGGAGCAGCAGGAAAGCCATCATTAGTGCGATCAAACTCTTTCTCATGGGCGGTCTTCTCTCCTTGATAGTAAGTAGTTTACCAGATTATAGCATCTTTTTAGTTCCGAAGCATCAATAAAATGAGACTTAAGATGCAGAAATTTGTCCGACACATCGATTAAGATTGCAGCTCGCCATACTAATTTCTGCAAATGAAGGCCGCAGGCTGGCAGATCATGGTACAATAGATAACGCGATATATTAGGATAAGGGAAAAGAGTAGGTCGGAAAGGACCGGATGAATTGTGGGGACAGGAGCTGAATCTATGAGCATTCGTAAAATAGGGGAACCGATCCAAGGCGTACATATTTGGACGGCCGCTTACGGACAAGAGGGCGGGGAAGACCGGATCTATGCCGTTTCCTCAGGGGAGCCCTGCGTATTATTTGTCATCGATCCTCATACGGCGGAATGCTTGGGCCGATATTTGCTGGAAGGGGCGAAGCATTGCTGGGGCGTCGTAGCGGTCGATTCCGGTGTATATATCGGAGGGGACGGCAATTTGTACCGGTATACCCCGGAGCAAGGGGCGGTCAATCTGGGCAATGCGATTCCAGGGGAGCATTATACATGGCGTCTCGCCGCAGACAGCCAAGGCAGGGTGTACGGCGGATGCTATCCCGGAGGAAAGGTGTACCAATACGATCCGGTGGTAGGCGGCTTCCGGGATTATGGGCAGATCGTCGAAGGTGAGCAGTATACGCGCTGCATGAAGGCGTTGAATGACAAGCTGTATATTGGAGTCGGTACGAAGAAGCCGCATTTGATAGAATTGGATACGCAGACGGGGGTTGTGAGGGAGATTCCGCTTCCGGCCAAGTGGCAGGAGGAACAGCTGGTTTATGACCTCGACATTGCCTATCCGAAGCTGTTGATCCGCATCACTCCTTCCAATGTGCTTCTCAGTTATGATCTGGAAACCGGAGAATGGGGCGATGAAGTGGAAGGGGTATCGGGCTTGTCTGTCTCGCCGCCCAGCGAGGAAGGGCTGGTGTACTTTGTTAAAGACGACGTTCTGTACTCCTATGACCCACAGACGTCGGCATTGGCCCCGACTTCCCTGGCCATGCCGCAGCCGGCTTCCGACTATGGATGGCTGGAATGGAAGAGCCCGGAATTCCCGGGGAAGAGCCTGGTCAGCGTCAACCGCGACGGAAGTTACTGGATTTATCATCCGGCTACGGACCGATACATAACGATGCGGCCGGAATTAACCGGACGCCCGATTACCCTGCAATCGTTGACCTGCGGACCGGATGGCCGAATTTGCATCGGAGGATATTTCGCCGGCGGATTTGCAAGCTATGATCCGGCAGCCGATAAGCTGGCGTCGTTCCAAGGAATCGGTCAGATTGAGAACATGCTCGCATTCGACGGCAAGCTGTACATGGGGGTCTATCCGAAGGCGATTCTGTTCTGCTATGATCCTGAAGAGCCCTGGGATTATGGGGTTAATCCGAAGCCTCTGTTCTCGCTGCAGGGGGATGAGCAGGACCGGCCCTTTGCTTTCGCCGCTGCAGGGGAGGAATTGGCGATCGGAACCGTATCCAGTTACGGGAGGCTGGGCGGAGCATTAACCTTATATCGCCCGCAGGAGGACCACCACGAGGTCTACCGCAATATTATCGATAAGCAAAGCATCATTTCACTGGCTTACCATGATGGAACCATTTTCGCCGGGGGTACCATATGGGGGGGGCTGGGGGTTGTACCGGAGAAATCGGAGGCCGTCCTTCTCATGTGGGATACGGCAACGAGGACGAAGGTCTGGGAAGGCGTGCCGGTTCCCGGAGAGAAGGCGATATCCGCTCTGGCATTCGACCGTGACGGTTTCTTATGGGGATTAACGGCCGGTACTTTGTTCCGGTTTGACCCTGTGCGCAAGGAGGTGCTCGAGACGGTCCCGCTATTTCCTTTCGACTGGAAAGAGGTGCCCCATTACTGGAGGGGAGGCTATCTGCAATATCATTCCGACCACTCCTTGTACGGCACTACTTTGGGAAGGCTGTTCCAATATGAATTGAGCTCAGGCAAACTTAACATTCTGGACGACGAGGCCTTCTTGTTCGCCGGTGATCAGAACGGGAATTTGTATTTCGCACGCAATACGGAGCTTTATCAGTACTTACGGCAGGCTTGAGGCCTCCGGATCATAATTGCGCAAAGCTAACGATACGGCCCATTGAAAGGATTCAAATTCAGTGGGCCGTTGATTTGATTTTAAACTTTCCCTATGGCAAATATGTTAATGATGGGAAAAATAGAATACTCCTTTCATAGGTTGGGTTAGTGTTTTTTCGTCACGGTTTGACTTTGTAAAGCTAGATTCGATAGAATAAAATGTAAATTTTCATAGATTCGGGGAGAATTTATTTTACAAGAGAGAGGCTATCAGGTGATTGGCTTCGCGAACTTCTCTCCCGGTGACTGTCAGACACTTTTGCGGTGCTATCGGTGGTAGAAAGATAGAATAATGAAGCGAACCCATTAAATGAATGAGAGGAAAACATCATGGCTAAGAAAATCAAGTGGATCATCGTATCCCTGTTTGTTCCGATCCTGCTGATTGCCGGTTATTACGGCTACTCTATTATTACCTTCGGCATGCAAATTCAAAAAGGAGCAAAGGATATGGGGTACTCCGAAGTTAAACAAGATAACGGGGGGAAAGAGCAGGAAGACAAGGAAGTCATCCCGGAATGGGAGGGGAAAGAGAGGGTCAACATTTTGCTGCTTGGAGCAGATGGCAGAGAAGAAGGCGATCATGGGCGGTCGGATACGATTATGGTCCTGTCTATCGATCCGGTTTCCAAGAAAGCTCATTTGTTCTCCATCTTACGCGATACCTATGTAGAAATTCCCGGGCACGGCCATAGCAGAATTAATTCCGCATTTGCCTACGGAGGCCCCGAACTGACTATGAAGGTGGTCGGAAATCTGATGGGACTTCCGATTCATTACTATTTTTACGTTGAACTGGACAGCTTTATTGCCTTGGTCGATGCGATCGGGGGAGTGGATCTTTATGTCGAGAAGGATATGAAATATACCGATACGGCGGATAAGCAGGAGTATCAGATCGATCTAAAAGAGGGAATGCAGCACCTGGACGGAAATAAAGCTCTGCAGTACGTCAGATTCCGTAAGGATGCATTGTCGGATTATGCACGGACCGAGCGCCAGCGCAAGTTTCTGAAGGCCGTTGCGGATAAAATGCAGTCCACCTCGACCTTGGTGAATGTTCCGAACATCTTGAATAAAATCGCCCCTTATATTGAAACCAATATGGATTTAAGCAGTATGATCAAGCTGGCGGTTCTGGGGTATAAAATCAAGGCCAACTCCATGGTGACGGAGCAAATTCCGCCTATGGACCTGCTCAGGGAAGAAACGATTAACGGGGCCGCGGTCCTTACGGTCGATCAGAAACGGCTGCGGGCCTTTATAGAGGGGCTGTTCCAAGCGGATGAAGTGGGCCCGGGCCATACTGAGGAGCCATTGGCTCCAAATCCACGATAGAGGCTGAGCGCTTGCAAGGGGAGCTCAACGTTGCAGTGCCGTTGGCGCCCGCTTCCAGACTAAAGTGCATCTATTTCGCGCCGGAAGCGCCGGATGCGGTGAAATAGAAGTAGAAATGCATCTAAGCGAAAGCGGTAAGCTTTCGAAATATAAAGCGTCTCCCGATGATCGGGAGACGCTTATTTTTAGGGAAGCGGTTCTGTACACTGCAAGCCTCGACAGGTCAGTCGCCTACGGTTCGATGCGGTTTTAGGCCTGAGCGGATGATCGCCGTCCGCTTGCCGTGCGGCGGTTCCAGGCCACCGACAGCACCAGGCTGAGCAGCAGTATGACGGCGCCGAAAGAGTACGGGATATCTGTATGCTTATCGAATAATATCCCGGCCAGAGACGGGCCGATAATATTGCCAAGACTCATATAAGCATTGTTCATCCCGGCAACGAAGCCCTGCTCATTGCCGGCCATCTTCGACAGCAGCGTATTGATGGCGGGTCTAAGAATCGACGTAAACGTGAAGAACAGAATCGTAATGAGCAGAACGTACCAGAAGTTGCCTGATAACAGCATAAGCAGCAGGGCGACCGCCGAAATCAGGAAGCTCATATTGATCAGCTTTCTTTCCCCATAACGGGTAATCAGCCGGTCGATGAAAATCGCCTGGATAATGACCCCGACCAAAGCTCCGATCGTAATGAGGATGGAAATGTCTTTGGGAGTAAACCCGTACTTGATATCAACATATAGCCCGAAGATCGCCTCAAAGTTGGCCAAGCCGAAGGTCAGGGCGAAGACCAGGATCAGAAGCACCAGGTAGGGCGCTTTAAAAGACATGGCGAATTGCTTGAGGATGTTCTCTCTCTTGGTCTTGGTGCTGCGGGCTTCGAGCTGCTTATCGCGGGATAGCGTTTCGGGAAGCACTATGATGGAAATCAGCATCGCCACTCCGGCAACGGCCGCCGAGACGTAGAACGGTACCCGGACTCCATATTCGGCCAGGAATCCTCCGATGCCGGGACCGATGACAAAGCCGAGAGACATCGCGGCACCCAGCATGCCCAGTCCCTTGCCCCTCTTCTCCTCCGTTGTAATATCCGCTACATAAGCCATCATCGGAGGGATCATGGCAGCGGCGCTCAAGCCGCCCAGCAACCTCGACACGTAAAGCATCCACATCTCCGTGCCCATGGCAAAAATAAGCTGGGACAGGGTAAAGGCGGTCAGCCCGCCGACTATCATTATCTTACGGCCGTATTTATCGGACCATTCTCCGGCTATGGGAGAGAACAGAAATTGCGTCAATCCGAAGGCTGCGACCAGGAAGCCCAGCGCTTTACCGCTGGCGCCGAATTCAAGCATGAATTTCGGCAATATAGGAATAACAAGCCCGATCCCAAGCATGGCAATGAACATGTTGATCATCAGAATAATTAATGCGGTTGTATTCTTTTTTGAAGAACTCACGTAAGGTCTCTCCTCTATAATTATCTATCCGTATATTATCTTTCTGTGTATCTTCTATCTTCTATAAATTTAACTTTCAGCAACTTGGGCTCGACGTTCGGATGGCGAAGAACCTGTCTGGCATGGAAAAGGGCGACCCTGGACCAATGAATTGCGGCTAGGCTCTCCGGTTCATAGGAAGAAATTCGACGGGAATAAGGTTCCTGGATGAATTCTCCGTAATCCGATGGGAGGATGATCGGGTGACGATGGTTTCCACAGCTTTCGTTATTGGACATCGATGGACAATAATTCATTATACCAGCATACAGGCCCCCTTTCGATGGAAAAAATCATTATAAATAGATTTAACCAATGCTGATCTTGTCATGATCAGAGCTATATTATAATGGATAGGCGTGCCTTAAAACAACCGAAAAAATGAGGCGGAGCGGGCCGCCTCTTGTCTATCGCTTATACGGGGGTGTCTTTACGTTAGGTTGCTTTGGGGAATGCTTTCCAGTCATCATTCAATCCGAGTCCGCGCAAATCGGCAATCGTTCCGTTCTGCTCGGCTTCGTATAAGCGCCAGATTACGCGCAATCCCTGAAGACTGGAGGGGCCGTCGGTAAGGGGCTGACGGCTGTTACGGATACAGTCCAGAAAATGAATCATTTCGTACTGGGTCAATTTCCCCGTATCTTTCTGCTCGTATAATACTTGGGAGTGTGAGGAGGTATCCAGATTCGCCTTTTCCGGATGGATTTGTGAGTGCAGAATCAGCTTTCTTGTCGCCGAATCGTATTCGAGCATTCCTTCGGTGCAATGGATGTGAATGCTATAGCCAAGCCTGGTGCCTCGTGCCCCCCAGGTGCCAAAGTGATAGCCCAGTGTGCCGCTTTCAAATTCCAGGACGACATTGCTCGTCCCTTCTCCTTCGAGCCAGGGGGTGCCTTTGCGAGTTCCGATATGCGCCCCTCTGATCGGCTGGCCGAGAAACCACAGCAGAAGGTCGATGTAGTGGCACCCGTGGCTGAAAAATTGCCCGCCGCCCAGCCTGACTTTGGAGTGAGCCCAGTGTCCGGGGGAATATCGGGTATACTGTTCTGTCCATATGGACATTTGGAATACATCGCCGTAGGTTTTATTATCGACGTACTGCTTCATTAGGCCGATCACCGGCCAGAACCGGACCGGATAAGCCGTCATCAGCGTAAGCTTATTTCGCTCGGCGGTCTCGATCAGCGTCAGACATTCCCGCTCGGTATTGCACATTGGTTTCTCCATAAGCACATGCTTGCCCGCCTCCAGACAGGCCATTCCTACCTCATAATGCAGGTCGTGAGGCAGTGCAATCAATACTGCATCTACGAAGGGCAGTATTTCCCGATAATCGGTGACGGCCACCCCGGCTCCGGTAAGGTCTGCTGCGAGACGGACTTTCTCCGGATCGATATCGCAAACCGAGGTGATCGTCATCCGATCGCCGATCATAGCTAGTCCCTGTAAGTGGGAGCCTGTCATTCCCCCGCATCCGATGATGCCCATACGGATATGGCTCATTTTTTTACCTCCATGAGATCCTATTTTTTTCTCTTGCGTTCATTCATATAATAGGCTTAAGTAAGAGGGTTTGGCTTTAGCGGCAAGGACGACTATTTTATCATTTTGTACGGAGGGGCAGGGGAAATGGGATACCCGAAATATGATTTAAGAGAGGAACTGACCGTTCGTCAGCTAGTGACCTTTGTCTACAAGGAATTTCCCGTCCATTTCAGATCGCGTGGGGAGAGTCACGACTTCTGGGAGTTTGTCTATGTGGATAAAGGGAAGGTGGAGATCGAAGTCGGGACCGGCCGGGAAATTTTGCAGCAAGGGGATATGATTTTTTATACCCCCAATGAGTTCCATGTGGGTCATGCCCTTGACGGTACGGCTCCCAATTTGCTTATAGTGTCCTTTGTATGCGATTCCCCGGCCATGCGTTTTTTTGAAGGAAAGACATTCCGGTTGAAGGAAGGGGAGAGACGGCTGTTATCCTGTTTGCTGCAAGAAGGAAGGGAGGCGTTCGATCCTCCGGTCGATTCTCCGCTGATGTCGCTGCCTCGGAGGAACAGGTTCGCTTCTTTTGGCAGCGAGCAGGTTATCCGCAATTATCTGGAGATTTTGCTCATTCAATTGATTCGCACAGGGGAGAGAGGCGGATCAGATCGTAAACCTTTCAAGACTGTGTTATCGAACGAAAACAAGGCTTTGGCGGAGCAAATCATCGCCTACATGAGGGAACATCTCTCTGAGGAGCTGTCCATTGATAAGCTATGCAGCCAGTTCCAAATCGGCAGAACCCGCTTAATTACGTTATTCAAGGAAGAGACTGGGGGTGGGGCTATGGCTTGTTTCGGCAAGCAGAAGATCGAGCAAGCCAAGAGCTGGATTCGCGAGGAAAAGCTGAATATGACGGAGATCGGCGAACGGCTCGGTTATAGCAGCATACACTCCTTTTCCCGATCATTCAAACAGGCCGTAGGTATGACTCCGACGGAATATGCCCGTTCCGTCCATGCCCGTTCGGTCCGAGGAACGAAGACGGCCAGGCCGGCCGATCAAGCTGCCGTGGAGGAATAGCCTGGCTGCAGCATATAACACGGTTGCCTATTCAGACGGATCGGGAAGCCTCTTGTTGGGGGGAGCATGGCGAATAAGCAGGTGCTGCAGGAAGGATTGATAAATAGGTGGATGCTCCTTAAGGAATTGAACCAGACTGGCGATACGGCAGGAGGTCTGCTGGCCGATATAATGCTCAATCTGTTCGATTTCTAGGCAGGCAACCTCATCGTCTACGCGAAGGATGCGGAAAAACTCTTCCAGGATTTCGTGTTTCCTGACAGTGGACTGACCAATCTTTTTCCCTTTGGCCGTTAAAATAACGTCGCGGTATTTCTCGTAACGGACGAATCCGGATTCGTGAAGGCGCTGAATCATCTTGGTGACCGTAGGCGAAGTGACTTTAAGGCGCGCCGCAATATCGACCGGCCGGGCGTATCCTTTGGTTTCGATCAGCCGATAAATCTGTTCCAAATAATCTTCCATTGCGGGAGTGGGCAAGGATGGTTCACCTCCTTGGACATCATCAACCTATTTGGTAAGAAAAGGGAGCGGCCGCAAAGGCCGACTCCCTATGAATTGCTTATCGTCCAACGGTGACCAAGGATAGCCGCGGCTGATTTATACTGCGGGACTGCTCGCCGCATGGTCGCGGGTCATCCGTCTCTGCTTAAGCTTGCGGAACACTACGCCGTGGGTCGGAGAGAAGAGCAGTGCGATGACGAACAAAACTCCCGCGACGCTGATCATGCATCCGGCAATCGAGGCATCCAGCAGATGTGCGGTGTAATAGCCGGCAATGGAACAGAAGCAGCCGATCAACAGGCTGTATGTGATCATCCGGCCCAGTTTATCCGTCAGCAGATAAGCGGTAGCCGGCGGCACCACCAGCATACCTACGACAAGAATCGCGCCGACGCTTTCGAACGAGGCGACCGTCGTCACGGATACGAGTCCCATGAGTAAATAGTGAAAGAAGGCGACGGGGATACCGACAGCGGCGGCCATGGCCGGATCGAAGGAGCAGAGCTTGAACTGCTTGTAAAAAGCGGTAATCAATATGGCGCTGAGCAGAAGGGCGAGTCCCACACCCCAGACGGCCTTCGGCCCGATGTCGATTCCGGCAATCTCAATGGTATTCCAAGGAACGTAGGCAATTTCCCCATAAAGCACACAATCCAAATCCAAATCAATATTTCTTGTATATAGGCTGACCAGAACGATGCCCACTGCGAAGAGGGCCGTAAACACCACTCCTATGGATGCGTCTGATTGAACGCCGCTCTGATGAAACATTTGTATGAGAAACACGGTAACCAGCCCGAGTACCGCGGCTCCAAGCAGCATGGCCAGTGAGTCTCTGGTGCCGCTAATGAGGAAGGCGATCACGATGCCTGGAAGCACCGAATGACTGATCGCGTCTCCGATCATGGCCATCTTCCTCAGAACGAGGAAGCACCCGACGAGGCTGCAGGCCCCGGCGACCAGCGCACCGGTGAAAATGATCCAGAATGTACTCATACGGCTCTCTCCTTTCGCTCCAGCTTGAGGGAGGCTTCCTCCCGTCTAACCTTGCTGCGGACCGAATGGCGCAGCAGCCACTTGGAAAGGATGCCCCGGCGGGGGGCAAAGATGACCGAGATGACAAAGAGCAGAGTCGCGGACAGCACGCTGAGCGGGCCGGTCGGCAGGTTATTGCCGCTGGCGCTGATGAATGTGCCCACCAGACCGCTCAAGGCTCCGAACAATCCGGACAGCGTCACCATTACGCCAAGCTTCTCGGTCCAGTACCGGGCGGAAACCGCCGGAGTAATCAAGAGCGCAGCCATAAGTACGACTCCAACGGCCTGAATGCCGACGACAACGGCCACCACGATAAGGAACATGATGAGCTGCTCCAGGAAAGTAACGGGGTATCCCATCCCCCGCGCAAAACCGGGATCAAAGCTCAGCAGCTTGAATTCCTTAAACAGCAGGGCGCAGGCACCGACAAGCAGGACGGAAATGATGGCCATAATGACAACATCCGTATGAATCATCGAAGCGGCTTGCCCGAATAGAAATTTATCCAGACCGCTTTGATTGCCGTTGCCGCTATGCTGTATTTGCGTCAGCAGGACGATGCCGAAGCCGAAGAAGACGGTCAGTGTAATCGCCAAAGCCGAATCCTGCTTAATTCTTGTGTTGCGGGTGATATATCCAATGCCGAAGGTAGCAATGATCCCGGCAATTGCAGCTCCCAGAAGGAAGAGCAGGATCGATTTCGAGCCCGTCAGCATAAAGGCAATGCATACCCCGGGAAGTGCGGCGTGGGATAAGGCATCGCCCATCAGCGACTGTTTGCGCAAGTAAGCGAAGCTGCCGATGACTCCGCTGCTTAATCCAAGCAGCATGCAGCCGAATAAAATCCATTGTGTATTAGGATCGAGGAAAATTTCCAGCCATCCGAACATCCTTCATCACCTCGCGTTCAAGATCCATGCCGAGCGGTTTTCCTGATCGAGCATGGTCAGTCTGCCTCCGTACGTCTGCTGTAATTTATCGGCTGTAAATACTTGGTCCGCGGGGCCGAAGTCGATTAAATTGACGTTTAAAAGCAGAACCCAATCGAAATATTCCTGGACCGTGGCCAGATCGTGATGGACGACCAGGACGGTCTTGCCCTGCATCTTCAACTCGTTCAGCAGAGTAATAATCGCTTTCTCCGTAGCGGCGTCTACGCCGACAAAAGGCTCATCCATAAAGTACAGCTTGGCATCCTGGGCGAGGGCCCGCGCAAGAAAGATACGCTGCTGCTGTCCGCCGGAAAGCTGGCTGATCTGCCGGTCGGAATAATCCGTCATTCCGACCTTGGCCAGACAATCCATCGCTATTTTCTTCTCTGTCGAGCCGGGACGTTTAAACCAACCCAAATGCCCATACCGTCCCATCATGACGACATCGAGGGCGTTCGTCGGAAAATCCCAGTCGACCGATTCCCGCTGAGGAACATATCCGATCATGCTCCGCTGTTCGGCATAGGGGCGGCCGTAGATGGACACTTCGCCGGATAGGCGGGGTATAAGTCCAAGGGCCGCTTTAATCAGCGTCGATTTTCCGGCACCGTTCGGACCGATAATTCCGATCAGCTTGCCTTCCGGCACTTCGAAAGAGACGTTCCGGAGCACCGGCTTCTTCTGATAGGCGACTGATAAATTGTCTATTTTCAATGGCACCTTATTCATATGTTTTTCATCCCCTTAGATTATTGATAGCTTGCAAGCAGGGCGAATGCAGCCGGATGGCGGAAGCCGCATCCCGGGCATTCCCGCCGTTTGCGGAATCTGCCGCTATTTCAAAGCATTAACGATGGTATCCACGTTATGGCGCACCATTCCGATATAAGTTCCTTCCGGTGTTCCGTCTTTGCCCATCGCGTCGGAGAACAGCTCGCCGCCGATTTTTAGTTCGTGACCTTTTTCCTTGGCGCCTTGAATGACCGCTTTAATTGCTTTATCGGGGACACTGGTTTCGATAAAAACGGCTTTGATTTTATTCTCAATCAAATAATCACGCAGATCGGTCACGTCTTTCGTCCCGGCCTCCGATGCGGTGCTGAGCCCCTGCAGTCCCATCACTTTAATTCCGTAGGCGTCGCCGAAATAGCCGAAGGCGTCATGGGCGGTAACGAGAACCCTGCTGGATTCCGGGATCGTGTTGATTTTGTCGGTGACTTCCTTGTGCAGCTGTTCCAACTGCTTCAAATAGGCGTCTGCATTCTTCTGATAATCGGCCGCATGAGCGGAATCGAACTCAATTAGAGCGTCCCGGATCGTTTCGGTCGCTGTCATCCACAGCCTCACATCGAACCAAATATGCGGATCGAATTCTCCCATCTCTTCGTCTCCTGCACGCAGTTGAGAGGTATCGATCTTGCTCGCGACGGCGACGGTCGGCTTCTTCTTCTCCATCCGTTCGAAAATTTCGACCATCTTGCCTTCCAGATGCAAGCCGTTGTAGAACACGATATCCGCCTGATCCAGCTTGGCGATGTCACCCTGGGACGCTTTATACAGGTGAGGGTCGACCCCCGATCCCATCAGGCCTATAACCTCTACATGCTCGCCGCCGATTTCCTTGACCACATCGGTTATCATTCCGATTGTCGCCGTTATCTTAATTTTCCCTTCGCTGCCGCTGAAGGCGTCCTTCGTTCCGCAAGCCGTCAGCATAACGGCCAGAGTCAAGCAGGCCAAGACCGCCATCAGCTTTTTCAGCGAGCCTCTTTTTGTGACTTGCAAGTTTGCTTCTTTGGTTTTCCATCCACTCATGTTCATTCATTCCTCCGAAAAATAGTATTTTTAATAAAAAAGCGACCCTCTTTCCTTAAGCGAAAATAGTTAGTAAGGTAAAATAAAGTTGAACAAGGTAAACTTTTCTTCAATTCTATTCCAGTTAAATTTGTTTTGTCAATCCTTTTTTTGCTTAAGTTCAATTAAATTTATATTAATTAAAAGTGTTGTGCAGAGACAAGATGTTCTGCTGCATGGAACAAAGGAGCCCGGGGGATTTTTAGTCCATTATGTTATTGGCATAAAAAGCGACCTCTAAAACCGGGTTATTCATCTTCGAGCGGGCTCCGTTTAGAAGCTTTTTTTACCACATAAGAATCAACTTTACGGAAGTTGAAGCGGTGTAAATCCAGATTCTTATTGGCATAAAAAGCAACCTTTAAAACCGGGTTATTCATCTTCGAGCCGGCTCCGTTTAGAAGCTTTTTTTACCACATAAGAATCAACTTTACGGAAGTTGAAGCGGCGTAAATCCAGATTCTTATTGGCATAAAAAGCAACCTCTAAAACCGGGTTATTCATCTTCGAGCCGGCTCCGTATAAAAGCTTTTTTTACCAAATCATTACATGGTTTTAACAGCGCGTTGAAGATTGCCCGTTACAATGGATGAGACAACTCATTATAAGGCGAAGGAAGTGCTCTAGGATGTCTCAAAGAAATTGGTTGGCCGTTCTCGTGTTCATGCTAATGTCTGTCGTATCGATTCCGGCGTACGCCGAACAAAATCCGGTATTTTCAGACATTGAACACTCCCCCTTTAAGGAAGCGATTCTGGATTTGCACCGGGACGGTATCATAAACGGCTTCGAAAATCATTTTTACTATCCCAAGCAGCCTCTGACAAGGGCACAAGCGGCGTCGCTATTGGTCCGAGGCTTTCATCTGACGCCGATCGAACCGATCATTCCAAGCGATCCGACGATGAACAAATCGTTCCGATACTCCGATCCTCTCGGGGTCATCGATGAATCATTCTCGATTCCGTCTGCTTCGGATATCGTAAATCATTGGGGCTTGCAGGATATCGAGGGCTTGATCAAGGTTCGGGCCGCGGAAGTGGAGGGGGGAATTTTCTCACCGGAGCGGTTCGTCACCAAGAAGGAATGGCGGGAGATGCTGGCCAAGATCGTTTTAGGCGTGGATTCCGATGCTAACGGTCCGGAAGAGCTGGTCAAGCTTGGTCTTCTGAGGGAGGAAATCGACCTAGAAGAGCCGATTACACGAGAGGAAGCCGCCGGAAGTTTGCACCATATTTTGCGGCATCCCGATTTCAAGATCATTACCGTCTTTGCCACATCGGACATTCATTCCCATCTGGAGCCGTACAGGCCGGCAGGAGAGGAATATGTGATTGGCGGTCTCGCCAAAATGAGCCGGATCGTTAAGGATACCCGCAAGCGGCAGCCCAATACTTTGCTGGTGGATGCCGGAGACGCTCCGTATAACACCAATATCGGAAATCTGTTCGAGGGAGCTTCGACGATCGAGGTTATGAACGAGATGAAATACGATGCCATGGTGCTCGGAAATCATGATTTCGATTTTCCGATCCAGGTGATGCAGCGCAATGCGGAAAGCGCACAGTTTCCGTTTCTGTCGGCCAACACCTTCTATCGTGAAGCAAAGCCTTCCTTCCTGCATTCTTCTATTATTAAGGAAATAGACGGAGTGAAGATCGGTATTGTCGGTGTCACCGATGACGAGAGCCATTATTACACACATCCTCAAAATGTCGAAGGAATCAGCTTCACCGATCATTTCGAGGCGGCTCAGAAAGAGGTCGACGAATTACGTGGCCAAACCGACATTATTATTGCCTTGGCCCATCTGCATGGAGACAATCCGCTGCTTCCGGCTCGGGTAAGCGGCATTGACGTGGAAATCGGAGGCGGCCAGGATGTGGTGGACTTCCCCAAGCAAATTGAGGGAACCTGGCTCATCTCTCCGGGAAAGCACGCAGAAGTTCTTAATCAGATCAACATTCAGACGATGGGCGGAAAGATGATCGGTCTGAACTTCGCTCACCTGTTCATGACGGACAATCTTCCGTCAGATCCGAAAGTGAACGAAATCATCGATCGCTACAGCAGCCAATTGGATCAGAAGATGAAGCAGGTCATCGGCACGGCGGAAGTTCCATTGGACGGCGAGAGACAGACAGTAAGACTGAAGGAATCCAATTTCGGGAACGCATTGGCTGACAGTCTGAGAGACTTGACCGGAGCGGATATTGCTCTGCAAAATGGGGGCGGCATCCGGGCAAGCATTCCCGCCGGGGACATCACGCTGGAGCAAATTTACGCCGCGCTTCCTTTCGACAATACGGTTGTCATGGTAGAGGCAAGCGGGCAGACGGTTTGGGATGCGCTCGAGCACAGCCTGGCAAGCTATCCGGCCGCTGCCGGAGGCTTCCTGCAGGTATCCGGGATTCAGTACACGTTCGACGCCTCGAAGGAGCCTGGCGCAAGACTGGTGGAAGTGACGATGGACGGTCAACCATTGGACAAAAACAAAACCTACAAGGTGGTTGCCAATGACTTCCTGACGGGCGGCGGGGACAAATTTACGATGCTGAAGGAAAACACGGTCTTAA
This sequence comes from Paenibacillus sp. SAFN-117, assembly GCF_051966115.1. Classification (NCBI taxonomy): domain Bacteria; kingdom Bacillati; phylum Bacillota; class Bacilli; order Caryophanales; family Paenibacillaceae; genus Paenibacillus; species Paenibacillus sp. SAFN-117. The sequence goes on along the minus strand of NZ_JBQCLK010000003.1, from coordinate 161,410 downwards.
AGCAGAAGACCAAGCATTACTTAAGAGATGCATTTACCGAATACGTGCGGAAGAATGGGACGATCTCCCCTCAGTTGGAGGGTTGAATCCGCATTCTGAATTCAGGTGAATAGAGCGGAAAGGAAGGACTGTCCCTCCAAAGGGGAAATGAAGAAGAGGCCATTGACCTCGCTCCGCAAAAAAATGCAGCCGACCCTGTCCAAGGGCGGCTGCATTTTATTATTTCGAATATCTGACTGTCCACAGAAAGTTACAGGCGTACTTCCGTTTGAGTTTCGGCCGATTCGTAGATTGCGGATAAAATCTCAATCATGTCAACGCCGTACTCGGGAGTGATGATCGGCTCGGTTCGTCCGAATACGCAGTCAATGAAATGGCGAATGTTGAGATGATGCGCCTGATCACCGGTCTTGGGAAACCGGGGAGTGATGTCGCACAGCACCTGCTCGATCTCGGTAAACAGCTTCAAATCGTCATTCTGCATGCTGCAGCCGGCGAGCGTTCCTCGAAGCTCGAGAAATTTCGATTCGTGCTCAATGTTGGAGGCCCAGCTAAACTCGATTTGCAGCGTAGCCCCGTTCTGGAACCGGATGAACCCGGAGGCCAAATCCTCGACATCGAAAGTCCCTCCGACCGGCTGGCCGGTTACTTGCTTGAGATTCGGGTCCGATATCGTTGTGCCTGCGAATTTCGTATAGGTAGAGGCGGATACGGACATCGGCTTCGGATTCCCCATTAACCAAATGGCGAGATCGATCATATGAACCCCGAGATCAATTAGAGGGCCTCCGCCGGACAGAGCTTTTGTCGTAAACCAGCCTCCCCGACCGGGGATGCCGCGGCGGCGGATCCAACCTGTCCGTCCGGTATAGATATCACCCATCGCTCCGGAGTCGATATATCTTTTCAGAAATTGCGACGCCTGGGTAAACCGGTTGTTCCGCATCACCATCAGCACTTTGCCGGATTGCCGGGCCGCTTCGGCCATCTTGCGCGCTTCGGCGGGATTGATGGCGTCCGGTTTTTCGCAAAATACATGGATTCCCCGGTTCAATGCGAAGATCGATATTTCCGAATGGAACAGGTTAGGGGTGCTGATTCCAACCGCGTCCAGCTCCTCGTGCTCCAGCATCTCCCGATAATCGGTATAGATGCGCGGAATTCCGAAATCCTTGGCCGCAGCCTCCGCCAGCTCCCGATTCGAATCACACGCGGCTACAAGCTCCACCTCCGGAAGAGACAGCCAACCGGGAGCATGGATATGGCGGAAAATATTGCCGGTTCCGATAACACCAATCTTAAGCCTGCTCATTCGTTAAACGCTCCCCTTATCTTTAATCGGCTCCAGGGATGGAATGTAACGCCCGTACTTCGGCTTGCTGTCGCCCGTCGGTGCGGCCCAGCGTACGCTGTTGGCGATGATGCGGCGCACTCCTTCATTATAGTAGGTCGGATGCGTCTCATGACCCGGACGGAAATAGAAGATGCGTCCCAGCCCTCTCTTGAAGCAGCAGCCGCTGCGGAAGACTTCCCCGCCTTCGAACCAGCTTACCAGGACGAGCTCGTCCGGTTCCGGAATATCGAAATGCTCTCCATACATTTCTTCCTGCTCCAGCTCGATGTATTCGCCGATTCCCTGCACGATAGGGTGTCCGGGAGAGACGACCCAGAGCCGCTCCTTATCCCCGGCTTCGCGCCATTTGAGATCGCAGGAGGTACCCATTAATTTCTTGAATATTTTGGAGAAATGTCCCGAGTGGAGAACGATCAGTCCCATTCCGGCAAGCACCCGCTGATAGACCCGCTCGACGATCTCATCCTGAACTTCCTTATGGGCCATATGCCCCCACCAGACAAGGACGTCGGTCTCGTTCAGCACTTCTTCCGTCAATCCGTGCTCAGGCTCATCCAACGTTGCGGTGCGGACTGCAAATTCCGTGCCCAAGGCTTCCGCCAGGACGGCATGTATTCCTTGCGGATAAATGTTCCGGACCGCCTCATCTTTTAGTTCATGGCGGTATTCATTCCATATGGTGACTCTCACATTGCCGCTCATTTCATTGCCTCCTTATTTATGCATTGCACTAATGGTTTGTTCTTGTCCCCTCTATCATAAGTAAACAGAACGGCCGAGAAAAGGAGCGATCCTGACCATTTTGTATCCAATTGTGCTCACAAGCGATCAAGCATGGTATAATTAATCGATGGAATAGCGATTCTTAAGTTTATCAGCCGTTCGGCTGTTTGACAATGTGGGACAAGCAAACGATTAAACCGACCCGGCGGGGGGAAAACAATGAAGATCAGCCATGAGGAAGTCCATTATCAGAATCCTTTTTTGTGTCTCAAAATTTGGGAAATCGTTCACGACAGCGGCGGAGAAATGATGCCTCAACCGGCCGATACTCCGCCGGATCGCTGGCATTATCATAGAGAAGCGGAATTCCTGCTCATTCTGCAGGGAGAGATGGAGGTGGGGGTTCCCGAAGAGAAATGGACGATTGGAAGCGGGGATGTGCTGCTGATCGGCTCCTCTCAGCCGCATTGGACGCGTCCGCTCGGCAAGCCGCTGAAGTACATTGTGTTCCAGCTTGATCTTGCATCCCATTTTGATCAATCCGTAGTGGTTCACCTGAAATATTTTCAAGAGCAGATCCGGCCGTTAAGCGCGTTAAACTATATCTTTAAAGAAAATCCGGAGGCAAAGAAGAAGGTGGCCGAGGCCATTCTGGGCATTTACGAGGAAATCGGGGGCCAGGCCAAGGGCTATGAAATTGCGATTTCGATGCTGGTCAAGCAGATTATTCTGGTGCTTGTCCGGAGTGACCGCAGCGACAGACTGCAGTACGATCGCGGAGAGCAGCTGCAAATGCTGGCGCCTGTTCTACTTTATATCGATAAGAACCTGAAGGAGAAAGTGACGGTTGCAGAGGCAAGCCGGCGGATGAATTTAAGCTATCATCATTTCTTGCGGACGTTCAAACGGGCAATCGGCATGTCTTTCACAGAGTACGTTAATTTTAAACGGATCCGGAAGGCGGAGCAGCTGTTATTGACCGAGGACCTGACCGTCGAGCAGATTGCGAACGAAGTGGGGATACCGAACCGGGCGCATTTTCATGAGCTGTTCAAACGGCAGCACGGCTGTTCTCCGGCACAGTTCAAGAGAAGAATGCATAAGCAGTTTCCGACCGGCGAGTCCCGGAAGATCTCGGGGCCGGAAGAAGCTGCAGCGGGCACAGATGGCTAAAACCTGTGCACACGGCCTGGCATTACAATACGTATTTTTATATACTAAAATTGATTTATTTTGTAAATTTCTATATATCAGTTGCATGGTTTCAATACTAGTCTTATACTCGTGTTTAAGAGGAACTCTGTCTTGAATTTTCTAAGCGGGATGCGGCCATATAACGATGATTGGGCCTGTCGTCCTTGTATGCCAAGACGACATATTAACGGGATAGGGAGGTTGCCTGTGCTGCGAAAGAGGAAGACCGCCATGAGAAATAAAATTGGCTCTTTATTAATCCTTATAGGTGTCATTTTCATATTCGTTAGTGTATATCAGTATTTCAGCCATAAGATAGGAATGCAAAGAGCGTTGGAGGAGGCGGAAAGCAAGATTTCCTTGGAACAGGAATTCAAGCCCAAGCCGATAGTTCAGCCGGAGGTGGATTCTAAGGAAGCTCTGCAGGCTGCCCAGTTAGCAGCAAGACAGCAATTTGATCCCCAGGATAACGATGTCATCGGTGTTCTGAAGATTCCGAAGATTGAAGCCAAGCTGCCGATTATCGAAGGAACGGATGAGGAAATGCTCGCCAAAGGAGTAGGACACTACCGCACAACGGCATTTCCTATGGATAATGAACAAATCCTGCTGTCGGGACACCGTGATACCGTCTTCCGAAATTTCGGCGAATTGGAGATTGGAGACCGTCTGATCGTTGAAATGCCTTACGGAACATTCGAGTACAGCATTGAGGAAACCGAAATTGTCTCCAGCGATAATACAACGGTTATAGGCCCCAAGGGAGAGGAAGTCTTAACCTTGTCGACCTGTTACCCGTTCAGATATGTTGGGGATGCCCCCGACCGGTTTATAGTTTACGCTTATCCGGTAGAGGATGAATAGAAACCATGTTGTATCAGCAAGGAGTCAGATGGCTTGAGCCTTAATCATGAGGTTTGGGCCATTTTCTTTTATCACCTTCGTTTCTACTTCCAGATCGCGAATTCAACAAAAAATGGTCAGAAATTGTATAGGAGCCTGTGAGATTATAAATATAATATCGTCCAAGCTCGAGGTGGTCTCTTTGCATCACATACATGGCACTTATAACATTCCGCTTGTCATTCTTTCCGTCTTCATTTCCATTTTTGCATCTTATGCTTCATTAAATATTATAGACAGGGTAGTTTTGAAGCAAGGAAGATCCCGGTTCCTTTGGATTTTATTCGGGTCCTGTGTAGAGGGGTTGGGCATTTGGTCGATGCATTTTGTCGGGATGCTGGCGTTTCATCTGACTTTCGAAGTAACCTATGATCCTTGGCTGCTGGTGCTTTCGATGATCCTTCCCGTCTGTGCGGCTTTTATCGCCATGCAGTTTGTCAGCAGAGAGAATGTCACCCATTTCCAAACGGTATTGGGCGGCTTGTTCATGGGACTGGCTATTACTACGATGCATTATACCGGGATGTTCGCAATGATCGTTCCTGCGGAAATTCACTACGATCCCTACTTGGTTACCCTGTCTCTGCTCATTGCGGTTACGGTTTCCATAGCGGCGCTCTATTTGATGTATCAATATAAAAAGGGCTCGCGGAAATCACCATATCTCTTAAGAATTGCCGGAAGCTGCATGATTGGCGGCGCCATTACCAGCATGCATTACACGGGGATGGCTGCGGCCAGCTTTACCGTATCTGAAGAGATGCTGCAGCGCTCTATGGAGTATCCGGTTGTAAACAATATTGACCTTGCCGCTTGGATCGGTTTGACCGCGGTATTCATCCTGCTCCTGATCATCTCTCTGCAGTCGATCGAACACAAGATAGAAATGCGATTGGCTACATTGAATGAACGAAGATATCATTACATGTTTGAGCACAATCCGGATATCGTGTGCCTCTTTGATGTGCACGGAAAATTGCTGCAGGCCAACTCCTCAATGGAGAAGCTTACAGGCTACACTGTGGAAGAGGTAAGAGAGAGGACGATTCCCGGCATGCTGGATCTCCGGAATCGTTATAAAGTGATTTCCAAATTCAAGAAAGTATCGGAAGGACGTTCCCAATCGGTCGAAATTACCTTATGGCATAAGAACGGCTCGCTTCTTCATCTGAATACTACGATCGTTCCCATCTTTATGCACGGAGAAATAGTTAACATTTACGCGATTTCCAAGGATGTAACAGCCCATAGAAGAGCTGAGGCTGGATTAAGAAGGGAGAAGGATACCGCCCAGAAATATTTGGATGTCGTTGGCGTTATGCTGTTAGTTCTGCAGGCGGACGGGACGGTTTCCTTGATCAATAGAACGGGGTGCCAAATTCTCGGCTATCCGGCTGAACAAATCATCGGTGTCCATTGGTTTGAGCATTTCGCAGCGGATCCTTCCCGAGATCAATTCAGGCTGTTGCTCCAGAGGCTTATAGATGGAGCCCAAGAGATGGAAGAAAGCTTCGAAAGCACGATCAGGACCAGAACAGGAGAAAGAACGATCCTATGGCATCATACGATTCTTCTGGATGACGATGAGAACAAGCGAATCCTTGTTTCCGGAGCGGATATTACGGAACGTAAGCAAGCCGAGATCGCGCTGCAGAAGAGCGAAGCCAGTTTATCGGAATCCCAACAAATTGCCAAGCTGGGAAGCTGGGAGTGGGATTTGAAGAGAAATGAATGGAACTGGTCCATCGGCATGTACAAGATTATCGGATTGGACAAGGACAAGCTAACGTTGGCCCATATTGTTTCCCTGGTCCATCCGGAAGACCGCTTGCAATTCCAGCAGAAAGTGGAAGAAGCGTTAAAAAATAAAAGCGAATGTACTCTGGAATATAAAATGCTGATGCCGGATCAGACGATTCGCTATCACTACGGGGAAATCCACATGGAGGTGGATGATCGGGGGACTCCCGCCAGAATGTACGGCTTTGTTCAGGATATTACGGAGCGCAAACAGCTGGAAATGAAGCTGCGGGAAGTCACGCAGGCCAAGAGCAGCTTCCTCGCCAGCATGAGTCATGAAATACGGACGCCGCTGAATGCTATTCTGGGGCTGGGCCATCTCATTCAGATGACCGATTTGTCCGACAAGCAGAAGGACTATATTCATAAGATTCAATCGGCCTCGCAATCTCTTCTGGGCATTATTAATAACATTCTGGATTTCTCCAAAATCGAGGCGGGGAAAATAGAACTCGAGTCCATTCCTTTTCAGCTAAGCCGGGTGCTGAAGGAGGTGACCGATGTTATTTCCGTCAGTGCCGCTGAGAAAGGGCTGCATATTTTCTTTAGTTCAGAATGGGATGTACCCGATGAGCTGATCGGCGATCCTTTGCGGCTTGGACAAGTCATCATCAATCTGGCCAATAACGCCATTAAGTTTACGGATAGCGGAGAAATTGTAATTCGAACGAAATTAGTCTCACTAAAGCATGATAGTGTAAAGCTGCAGATTTCTGTCAAGGATACGGGAATCGGTCTCACACCCGAACAAAAATTGGTCATTTTTCAGTCGTTCGCTCAAGCGAATGAAGCGACAACGCGCAAATATGGAGGAACCGGCCTGGGTCTGTCGATTAGCCAACAATTGGTTGAGATGATGAACGGGAGCATCCATGTGGAGAGTCGCATCGGGAAGGGGAGTACGTTCTCATTCACGGCGGAATTCGGGCTTCAGGAACAGCGGGAAAGAGTATTAATTCCCGACAAGCCGTATAAATTATTAGTTATCGATCAAAGCAAAACCTCCCAGGATTGTATTAGGGAATCGCTATGCCCTTATACTTTTGAAGTGACCTGCTTGGATGACGCTTCTTCGTTGGATACGGGGCGGATCCCTTTACGGCAGGACGTGAGAACCGGATATGATCTAGTCTTGTTGGACTGGAATACAGACAAAAGTAATTGTTTCGCGGCAGCGAAAGTCCTAGGGAATAGTTCTGAAGTAAGTGGTATCCCTTCCATTACCATGGTAAACTGGTTTCAACGGACTGATATGGGTGGAAATAGCAATTTGCCCCGTCCGGATTATATTTTGGAAAAGCCCTTTAACAGGGAGGAATTACTTGCTGCCGTCTGGAAAGCCATAGTGCCAGCTAAACGGGGTGATGCCGGCGAAGTCCAAGCACTTTCTCTTACCGGACCTATGGAAGAAGGGCCTAATCAGACAAGGATTTTGATCGCGGAGGATAATCAAATCAATCGTTTGGTTTACCAGGAGATTTTAGCTCCGTATTTTAATAATGTAGTTTTAGTCGGCAGCGGGAAAGAAGCGGCGGATTTATTTACTCGTTCACCCCGCCTACAATTTGATATCATACTGATGGATCTGCAAATGCCGGAAATGGACGGCTTCGAAGCGGTCCGGCTTATTCGCAGTCAGGATGCGGAAGTTCCGATTATTGCCATCACGGCTCATGCTCTGTTATCGGTTAAGCAGCAATGTTTAGAACAAGGAATGAATGATTTTATTTCCAAGCCGATCGTTCCGTCGCAGCTTATTTCTACCATTATTAAATGGACTAACGGCAGATTGGAAGAAGGTTATATTAAATATGGAGAAACGGCTGTAAGCAGGTATAGTCCTCCGAATATTCCATCCTTGGATTCAGACCTGCTCGATTTGGGCACGCTATCAGGCCGTCTAAACGGGAATCAGGCTAAACTATATGATCTATTGATGACGTTCCTTAAAGAGCATTCCGAATTTATTCCGCAAATCCGTCGATATTTAGCCGAGGAGGACTATGTATCCGCAGGCCGCCTTGCTCATAATTTGAAAGGAGTGGCCGGCAATCTGTCCATGGATTCCCTGGCGCACTCCGTTCATCAGTTGGAGAAAGCTCTTAATCGGCGGGAAGGAAGTAAGATCAGGGTTCAGATAGAAGAGTTGAGACTTCTTATAGATGCGTTAACCAAGAAAATTGAAGCCTGGCTCCAGCAAGTCGATGATGCCATGGAGATGGAGCCCCTGGTCCAGAAACCGGGCAAAGTATATATAACTTCATTATTTAGAGAGCTTGATCTTCTGTTAAGCAAGAACAGCATGGCGGCGTTCGAAGTTTCGGAACGTATATATAAGGTTCTGCGCGGAGATCCCGGGATCGGGAAAGAGGCAAGAAGCCTTGTGCATTCAATAAAACAGTTGGATTATAGCCGGGCAAGACAAATATTGCTGGAAATCGAAGCCGGTTTGCTTTATCAAATACCCGAAGACAGGGTGGGATTTGAAATTGAACGATAAACATACGATACTAATTGTCGATGACTCACCTTCCAATATTTTGCTGCTGCAAGCGATTCTGGGAGAGGAATATGAAGTCTTGTATTCAACAAGAGGGGAAAAAGGATTGGAAATGGCGCAGGAGCTACAACCCGATTTGATCCTTCTGGATGTTATGATGCCGGATATGGATGGGTATGCCGTGTGCAAGCAATTAAAAGAGAACCCTCTGACCGTTGCCATTCCTGTTATTTTCATTACCGTACTGGATCATGAGGAAGATGAAGGAAACGGGCTTCAGGCAGGGGCCATTGATTACATAACCAAGCCATTCAATACGACAAACATCATGATGAAGATTAGGAATCATTTGACGTTTAAGGACTTGATTCGCCACAGAAGGATCAACTGATTGATGCCTACAGAACCAAACCATTCAACGGACGGCAGGTCTTCGAAGTACAGACATATGCCTTAGTTGAACAGAGGGTTAGTACATAAGTTTAAAGCGAAAAAGCCGCACATACAAAATTAATTGAAAGACTGCAGTTATTGCTTGAATTTCAACCCGGCTAATATAAAATCGGCCGTATGACGGATCTCAAGGCTCGAATCCTTCTCCAAAGCCTGGCTGGACTCGATAAGGAAGGAGTCATATGCCGGATATACCAGTATGGAAGCAATGAACATCAGGACCAAATCCAACGATTCATAATGAAACACACCATTTTCTCTACCATTAATAAGTATCTTCTTGAGATAAGAGAAATAGGGTGAGATGATTCTGCTAATCACTTGCTTCCGGGGACTATCGGTTGATAGTTCGTGTCTTAAAATCATGTTAAACTGCTTGTCCTGCTTCCGCAAGTTTATAAAAATGTCAACAAAGGAGCGCAGGGCCTCTTCAGGGTCCGCGATATCCTCATGCTTATCAAGTTTGTGTCCGTTATTCAGATATAAGGATTCAATGACCGTGTAATAGAGATTTTCTTTGGAGCCGAAATAATAGGAAACAAGAGCCAGATTGGCATCAGCCGCCTCACAGATTTGCCGGACGGAAGTCCCGTCGTAGCCATTGTTGGCAAAACAGACTTTGGCTGCTTCCAGAATTCTTTTTTTCGATTCGTCCTGTTTATGATTCATTCCTATCCTCCGCGAAAATTCATTTATCACGATTATAGTAAATTTAGACTAAAACTACAAACCGTAAGGATTAAGGATGTGCCAAAAGGTTTCTCGTTTTCGCATCCGACCCGATTACCGGACCGGCAAAAACGGGCCGACACCTTTCCGTTAAGGAAGGTGTCAGCCCGTTTTTCAGTGTACGGCAGGGGGTGAATTAATATCTGCCTATTCCTTTTGACTTGGAAGGATAGTTAGCGGCGCCGGCGACCTCGTCTCTTTCGGAATAAGTGTAATAATGGCAAGGTACGGGGACACAATGATGGCGGTTAACTACTTCTATCGGATGAATGACCGGGACAACCTGCGGATGATAATAGTCTCTTACTACCCGAGAGGTCGGAGCAATCACCGGTTTTGCTGGAGGACATGGATTATGATGACAATGCATTCTGATCAACTCCTTCTTGACCAAGTATACTAACACTATACGCCGGCAAGGCGAATGGAGACTGTTCATTAGTCTAGATAACTGCTCTTTTTAGGCAAAATGGGGGATAGCCTATAGCTCTTTGGGCCCTTGCGGACATTGGGATGCTGGGAGCCATATGACTGACTGATGCTAATTCCATGGAGCCTTACGGCGAACCATAATAGAGAACCTGAACGAATATGGTAAACTAAATGAAGAAGGCTTGGTTTGCTAATTCACTCCATGATACGGACGCGAAAGTGGCCGAGCTCCATTGGATGACAAGAGGAGGAAGTTCTTATGAAGCCTAAAGTGTTCATAACCAAACCGATACCGAAGGATGTGCTGGATTATATTTCCCGTCATGCCTCTGTCGATGTATGGGAGTCGGAAGGTCCCGTTCCGGAGCAGGTATTACGGGGAAAACTGTCTGAGGCGGAGGGGCTTCTAACCTCCGGATTGCGGGTCGACGGCCGACTGCTGGATCTGGCTCCCCGGTTAAGGGTGGTGAGCAGCATTTCGGTCGGGTACAATCATCTGGACGTAGCGGAGCTGGCCCGGCGGAGGATCATGGCCACGCATACTCCGGGTGTGCTGGATGAAACGGTGGCTGATCTGATCTTTGGGCTTATTCTGGCCGCGGCCCGCCGTATACCGGAATTGGACCATTACGTCCGTGCGGGACGGTGGAAGGCGGGAAGCCAGGAGCATCTGTTCGGAATAGACGTACACCATGCGGTGCTGGGCATCGTTGGAATGGGACGGATTGGCGAGGCTGTAGCAAGAAGGGCCAAATTCGGCTTCGGAATGGAGATTTTGTATGCGAACCGGACCAGGAAGCCGGAGGCCGAAGCGGAGCTGGGGGCACGGCATTGCGATTTGAACGAACTGTTGGAGCAGGCCGATTATGTGGTGCTGATGGTTCCGCTAACCGAACAGACCAGGCAAATGATCGGGGCCGAGCAGTTTGCGCGGATGAAGCCGACAGCCGTCTTCGTGAACGCTTCCCGCGGGCAAACGGTGGATGAACAGGCGCTGGTGGAAGCGCTGCGGAACGGCACGATTCGCTCGGCCGGATTGGATGTCTTCGCGGAGGAGCCGATTAGCGGCGACCATCCGCTCGTCTCTCTGCCGAATACGGTGCTGGTTCCCCATATCGGCTCGGCAACCGCGAAGACACGGTATGATATGGCCAAGCTTGCTGCCCAAGACTTGGTGGCCGCTCTGCAGGGCAGACGCCCCGCTCATCCGCTTCCCGAGCTTCGCTCCTTGCTGGAGGATAACTTGCCGGGGTGATTGCCGTAATCACCGACGATGTCAATGGATTGCCGCTCAGTCTGTCGGATGGTCAAAATTGATTCTCTTGCGATATGGCTCTTAATAAGTTTTATTATTTGTCAAATTTGCCTGGACGGGTGTCATTGACACCCCCATCTTCTTATACTACTATTTGTAGTGTGATGTACAGCCGTTGGCCTGCGGCTATATACAGATAAGAAGGTGATTGTGCTGAATGCTGCCGATTTAAGCCTCTGGATCGTTTTCGGAGCAGGCATCCTTTCGTTCGTCTCGCCCTGCTGTCTTCCTTTGTACCCGTCCTATCTGTCTTATATTACGGGAGTGTCGGTTAAAGATCTTCAGGAAGGCAAAGGATTATTGGAGAGACGGGCGATGCTCCACACCGTTTTCTTCATACTGGGATTTTCCATTATTTTCGTTGCCCTTGGATTCTCTTTAAGCTTTATCGGGTCCTTCTTCGCGGAATATCAAAACCTGATCCGCAAGCTGGGCGGTATCTTCATTGCCGTCATGGGGCTGATTATGTTGGGGATATTTACGCCCAAAGCATTGATGAAGGACCGCCGGTTTACTTTCCGGAGCAAGCCACTCGGGTACTTCGGGTCTGTCCTCGTAGGTGTGACCTATGCAGCCGGCTGGACACCCTGTGTCGGCCCTATCTTGGCCGCTGTTATCACTCTTGGAGTAAGCAATCCGGATCAGGCCTTCTTCTATACGCTAGCCTATACGATCGGATTTGCCATTCCATTCTTCATCATGGCTTTCTTCATTGGCAAGATGAAATGGATGATGCGGCGTTCCGGGTTGATTATGAAAATAGGCGGGGGCCTGATGGTCCTTACAGGGATTTTGCTATACACCGACCAAATGACGAAAATCACCATTTATTTTATCGAACTATATGGGGGCTTTACCGGATTCTAGTCTCGCTATAACTCTTCTCTATAATTACATTAATAGGAAAATGAAAGATGAATTGACAATGTCTTCCTTCTGTAGTATAGTTATGCTTATATAAGGCATTTCGCTCGTTGGAGCGGGATGCCTTCGTTTCTCTATAGGAATGTGGCAACTTGCCGGTTTAAAGGGTGGTGATGACGCCATGCATGTTCTTGTTCTTGGAACATAACACCTATCAGCCGTTCGCAGCTTGGATTTGAGGCTGCAGGAGCAAGTCCAACAGGATTATAATAGAACAGGTGAAGGATGGATATGAAAAATTTTCCTAACAAAAGCAAATCGGAGAAGGAACCTCCTGTCATTGAGGCGAAAGTATGGATATGTACGGGAGATCAGTGTCCGGGCTGGATGCGGGCGGAGTTTACTTTCGCGGAACAGCCGGAATGCCCGCTGTGTCACTCGGAGATGAGCCTTGGGGTTAAAGTGGTGCCTAAAATATCGTAAACAATATCTCCACGAAAGGGGAACTTCTATGATTCAAGTGAAGGAATTTTTAGATACTCATAATTCATCCGCCGAGAAGAAAACGAACGATTTTCTAGCGACTCTACGTGACGATCAACTGATTGATATTAAATATTCTACCGGGATGAAAACATTCGGCACGACAACGGAGCAAAGAAGCTATATTCTAGTTATTTATAAAGCCGACCCACCTTCCAAATAGTAGAACCGGATCTGTGGCAGGCTTTCCGGGGAACTCTGTCTATCCTGAGTGAAGTCCGAATAGTGGATCAGACAGTCCCTCGCTCGTTTCAGCGCGCCTGAACCGTCATTGACGGCAGGGCGCTGTTTAATTTTATGCAAAGTAAATTGCTGAATAAAGCAGATTTCATTATGCTTGTAGTATTAGATGCGGGAAATTAGGAGAGCTTGCCATGAAAAGACAGATCAGGAGCTTATTTTCGGGTAAAAATATGCTGATATATTTTTTTGTCGTGATTATACCTGTGCTCGCGTCTAGTTATCAATACTATAGCGTAATAACCGGCAAGATAGAGGGCAGGCTGTCCGATAAGGTCATGAAAGAAGCGGTTCAGAACAGTCTGTATATAGAAAATTTTATGGTAGAGACCGTGGGCAGGATCGAAACGCTGGCTCTGACCATATCGGCCAAGGATAATCCGGCATGGATTCAAGAGATGCTGTCCAAGATGCATCAACTGGATCCCCGTTTCTCAGGTTTTATCTGGGCATCTGACACCGGTCAGATTCGGCTCAGCTCCATTCCATTCGACGGAAAGCTAAATTTGAGCGACCGCTCTTATTTTACCGAAGCCATCCGTACCGGCCGTTCTCAAATATCGGAAGCTTATTTCGGACGAATAAACGGAAATTACATTGTATCGGTGGCTACGCCTGTTATCGATTCCGAGGAACAAATTATCGGGGTATTGATCGGAAGCGTCAATCTTCAGGTCATGAGCGAGTATGTTAATCAACTGTCCAACTCGGAAGTCCGGCTTTATGATCATTATGGGAATTTACTGTTTCTGTCCAACTCTTCCGGCAAAATTCGTCATCCGGTTTCTGCGCAATACGAACTGAATAATGTTCCCTGGAAGCTGGAGGTCGTCATTGACCGCTTTCATCCGGATTTCTCCGGCAGGCTTCTTCTGTTTGTCGTCTTTGCGTTTATTCTGGCGAATGGTTGCTTTATGATATTCCAGCTGTGGAGGATGAGGAGAAACCTGCAGAAGGAAAGGGAGCAGAATGAGGCGCAGAAGCTGAAATTGATCGGTACGATTGCAGCCAGTACGGCCCATGAAATTCGTAATCCTTTGACAGGAATTAAAGGCTTCATCAGTCTGCTCAGCGAGAAATACACGGATGAGAAGGATCAATACTTCTTCAGCCTCATTAAAAAGGAAATTGACCGGATCAATTCCATCGTCAGTGAATTGCTGATCATCGGCAAGCCCGCGGAGACGGAGGCGACCCAGGAAGTGAGTCCGCTTGAAGAGATCTTGACGGATATCCTGCCTCTGATAGAATCGGAAGCCCATCTGTATAATGTGAGCCTGCATGTTGATATTCCTGACAGACCTCTGCCCGTCCGCTGCTCCAAGGTCCATATCAAGCAGGTTCTTCTGAACCTCGTCAAGAATGCATTGGAGGCGATGGTTTCCGGAGGAGAGCTGACGATTAGAATACTGGCGGAGAAGCAGCAGCTGACGATTATCGTATCCGATACCGGAATCGGGATGTCCAGGCAGGTCGTTAAGGAAATCTTTACTCCTTTCTTTACATTAAAACCGAATGGCACCGGATTAGGGTTAGTCGTCTGCCAGAATATTATTGAAAGCTGCGGTGGGGTTATCCACATCGAAAGCGAGCCCGGCAAAGGAACGGATGTGTTCATCCGTCTGCCTTTGGTTCAGACGTAGGAATCTGTCCGGCGAAGCATAACAAGTTCCCAATTCCAATTCAAGCCATACTTTGCGTTCGAGCATCCCTACTTCATTATAGGGGGATGCTTTTTATTATTGGACTGCTTTCGTAAATTAGGATAAGAAATTGGGCTTTGCTTGCATTTTTTGCTAAAATAATAACCAGAGTTCTCGAAGTCGGGTGAAAACATGGAACTAAGCAGAAAATAATCCATAAATCACTTTACTTCCTGGCAAACGGAATTGGGAATCAAACCATCGAGTTCAAGATGCATAAGTTGAAGGAGTTTACGATTATGATCCAAAATGAGCGGAGCGATGAATCGATCCAGGTGGTTAAGGTGCTGGCCGTTCATCGGCACAAAATTGTGATCGTCAGACAATTCAGACGGTCTATGAACGAATATACGTATGAGCTTCCCGGAGGACGGCTGGAGAACGGGGAGCACCCCAAAGCGGCTGCGCTTAGAGAAATGCAGGAAGAAACCGGATTGAAATGCAATCGTCTGACCGAATTGGGGACTTTCATCGATTCGGAGCGAAGAGTGGCCGCCGGTTTATATTTCACTAATGACATCATAGCGGAAGGACCCCAGAATCTCGAGCCGGACGAACGAATTGAGGTTCGTCTGGTTGGAATTGAAGAGGCGCTCTCCAATGTCCTTCATCGCAGATGGAGAGACCCGAGACTCGGGGTCGCCCTTATTCTTGCCCGATCCAAAGGATATTTGGACAAGAGAGGATAAGTCTGCCTTCGGTAATAACGGGGCAATCGGATTCATTTCGTACCGGCACCGGCATATCCCCCTCCCTCTGCCGCAGAAACGGTTACAGTCCAAGTTTCCGATTCGGCTATGACCGTTTCCTTATCGTCAAGAATTTTGACCTGCAGTTCCCATTGGCCTGGCTTATAAATATCAGATTGCGGGTGAACAACGATCTGCTGCTCGCTAATCCATTCGGTCGGCTGAGGCTTCCCGTTTATATAAACAACGCTAAGCGGGGCGAAGGCCCGGCCCTTAATCGGGACAGATGCCTCCTTAGCTGTCAGGGGCAGACTCTGGCCGATCACCAGCGGTTCGGTGGGGAAGGGTCCCAGTATCATTGGATCATATCCTAATGTGAAGCCGGGCTGCACAATGCTGTCCTTCCATCCGGAGTAGCCATGCTGCTCCCCGAAGAGAATATCATATTGCAGCGCTTCATATTCCTTAAGATCTTCGTCGCGTACTCCCATTCTTACATAGTAATCTTTGGGCGGAATGACCGGGATACGGCGGCCCAAGTCAAGCAGGTAATCGGTATAATAGCTTCCTCCGACCTTAGCCAGTTCCAGAATATAGGGGCCCAGGAAAGAAGGGCTGAGGTTAATGGCCTCTTGCTTGTTCGGCAAATAGTTGTTCCATACGATAACGGGTACACGGTACATTTTGTCAAGAAAGTCGGGGTCATTCTCCTGCAAATACCCTACATCTTTGTAAACCTTGTAGTCATCCCCGAGGAAAGGGAGATGATCACCGAAGAAAGCGAGTATAGTCGGTTCCTCCGAGGCGCTGAAATATTCCACCAGCTGCCTCAGCATATCATCCGCCCCTTTGGTCCCTTGAGCATAAGTCTCCAGCATCCCTCTGGATTCCTCGGACATTCTGCCCTCCACCCGAATCGTATTTTGCTTGAATTTCCCCGGATAATAATGAAAGTGGTTTTGCATCGTATTGGCGAAAATAAATGCCGGGCCCTCCGTTCTTTCGGTTTCGGAAATAATGACGTTGGCGACCTCTTTGTCCGCGATATAAGGGCCTTCATATACCGGCTTGAGAAATTCCATACTAATATATTGGGAGAAGCCGAAGTATTCATAAACCTTATCGCTGTTGAAATACCAATGGTGGAAAGGACTGATGGCTTTCGCCGTGTAGCCCTGTCTGGTTAGTATGCTTGCGAGGGAATCGACCGGACGGTTGATATATTGATTATAGGCGATGGAGCCTTGCGGCAGGAAACGCATGGAAAGGCCCGTCAGCACTTCAAATTCGACATTGGCCGTACCCCCTCCGAATTGGGGGGATAACAGCGTGCCGCTCGGATAGTCGTTCTGCAGAGAGTGATAGAACTCCAGAGGGTCCCGGCTGAATTTAACGTCTTTAAGAACAGTCGGATCCCATAGAGATTCGCTCAGGACTACAATGACGTTCGGTGGCCGGGACTCTCCGGCCGGGGTCGGCGGCTGATACTGACCAACGATGGCTTCTACCGTATCCGTATCCATCCTGTCTTGGGAGTTTTGGAACAGAAGCTTCACATTCATCAGCGATGCGAGGGCGAATCCGTTCTCCTTGACATTGTCCGCCTGGTTATAATCAATCGTTTCGAAGCCTAACATCTTCTGCAGGGGAGGGAAATCCGTATATAGAAAGGTCAGAAGCAATAAGGAAGAAGAGGCGAGAACCCATCTTTCCTTGCCGTATATGCGGACGTGAGAATGGGGAAGTCTGTATTGTAACCCGTAGCTTCCCGCCAGGAAAACAATAAGCGCGGCCAGAATGGGAAAGGTAAATAAATTTGTGATATACGGTATCATATCCCTGGTTTCGCCGGCAAGCAGGAAATCCCAGGGAAGCAGCGGGACATGGAGGATCTTCAGCTTGATCCCGCTAACCCATGAGAAAATAAGAATAACGGACCCAATGCTCCAATAGGCGGCCCGGGGTCTTCCCGTAAGGGCGGAAATAAGCAGCAGGAAGCCAAGAACGGTCAGCACATTGAAGCCAAAGTGGGCGAAGCTCCGCCATGTCCACTCCAATGTCTGGAGTGCATTTCCACGGCTAAGCACCTCAGAAATCCATACTATCCAAACGGAAGACAGAATAATTACATATCTGGATTTCGCATATCCGGCCACTGGTTTTACCCATCGGTCCATGCCATCGCTCTCCCGGAACAGTTAAGATTTTGTAAATATATGATTACGCTTACACATTATATCAGGGAATTTCTTGTTGTTAAAGAAGGAATTTTATTACATAAATGATGAAAAATATTCGGTAGTATAGCGGTTCACTAAAAATTGGGACTGATTTTTGTTTTCGTATTAGGTCATTTTATTTTGAAAACTACAAAAATTATTTGTATTTTCTGTTGATTTTGTGGAAAATATTGAGCATTATTATTATGATAACGTTATCATCGAAAATAAGGAGGAGAATCATGAAGTTTCGAGTCATTATTTTTTTGTTGATTTTTTGCTTGGCGGTAGGGATAGGTGGGCAGGTTGGTTATTCTTCACCATCGGATATTCAAGAGTCAACTCAGGACAGAATTACCCAGGAGGAAATAGGCCCGGTACATCGGGTTCAATCTCCCAATTACCGGGATCTGGATTCGGTAAGCGAACAGGGGCCGGTCATTCCCGGCTTGATGCAGGGCCTGATCCCCCAAGGAATTGCTTATTACGAAGCGATGGATTGGCTGCTTGTGTCTTATTATCGGGATAATGGTCAACCGAGTGTGGTAAGTGTTATCGATGGAGCAACCGGACAGTTCGTCAAGGCACTGGACCTGTACAAAGACGAATCCACGCCGTATACGGGTCATGCAGGCGGGTTGACGGTAAGCGAGAAGCATATGTGGGTAACCTCGGAGAAGAGCGCCTACGCGGTTAAGCTGGAAGATCTGATTCAATCCGCAGACGGGGGGCGGCTTGTTTTCTCGAGTATTACCCGCACGGAGACGAATGCTTCTTTCGTCACTTATGATTCCGGTATTTTGTGGGTGGGCGAGTTTGCCAGATTTAATTTTAATACAGAGCCGTCGCATCATATGAGAAACCGGGAAAACATCGAGCATTCTGCCTGGGTTGCCGGATACCGGCTTACAGACGAGGATTTGATCGATACTTCTCGGACGGTTGAGAAGACCAATGCGGCCATTCCGGATCTTCTTCTTTCCATTACAGACGAAATTCAAGGGATGGCGTTCGTGGACGGGCATATCCAGCTCAGCCAGTCTTACGGCCGGACGGTAGAGAGCTCGCTGCTGACTTACCGGCTTTCCCTGGATGAATCACCGCATGCCTATACCGACCGTTTTGGCAATGATCCGGTTCCTATCTGGTTTTTGGACGGATTGAATAAGGTTCATACTGTTGTTATGCCCCCGATGTCGGAAGGGATTGTCGAGCATAACGGCCGTTTGTATATTTTGTTTGAATCCGGGGCGGAAACTTATCGGGACAGCTTCTATCCCGTTGACCGCGTTTACGTTGCCGATTCCGGCCGACTGCTAGCGATGACCCCTACGGTTCCCGGAGCATCGGGAGAAGCTTCGCTCTTGATCACCGAAATGGTTGTGGCTTCACCGGGTGAGGGAGAGCCGTACGAATATATAGAGCTCTATAATAACAGTAATCGGGCAATTGATCTGGCAGGTTACAAAATGTATTACTATTACGACCCGGCTCATCCGGAGCTCTGGAATACGAAAGTGACCAAATGGCTGATAATGACGGCGAAAGATGTGGATCCCGGCGTGAAAGAGGAGACGAATACGGTGATTAGACCGCATCAAACCAAGATTGTTCGGCTCAAGAAGCCCGGTCATTACGACAAGACCGTCGCGGATTTCAATGCCGCTTACGGGACGAAGCTGAAAGCTGGCGATTTCGTATATATCAAGCTTGCGCAAGGTCAAGGGCTCTCCAATACGACCCAGAGATTTCTGGCTGTGGTGGCGCCTAGAGGGAATCAAGTTTTTGATCGGATCAGTCATGTAACTTATAATGGCAGCTCGGAGAATCCTTCTTCGGAAAGCTGTGGAAGCGCCGATCGCCCCTGCGATTTTGCCGTCGGCGAAAGCATTATTTATTATTATCCGGAGGAGAGTCCGGCAGGAGTGTTGGGAATGGTGAGGAAGGTTCCGCAATCTCTTCATCAGACCCCGACTCCGGGCAAGCTTCTGCCCGAGCAGATCCGGTCTATCGCCAAGGGAAGATAAATTCAATAAGGTTGCTCCTATTCTTCATAGCTCCACAATGGTTAAGCTCCTCAAGTGCAAGTGAGAGTTAATCCGGACGGCTATTCTTCGAAAGATGTAAGTCCGAGAAAAAAACAAAAAAGAGCGGGCGTTGGAGGGAACTTGCCCCCGGCCTCGCTCTTTTTGTCTTAATTTTAAATTCGGATCCGGATAAACTTGATTGCGGCTGGGATCACTAAGAGAAGAAGATCGTGCGAATGTTGTTAACAGCCAATACTATCAAGACCAGAATCCCAAGAATGGCCACGATATTTTTGAACCATGTATTCTTCAGGTCGCCCATAACTTTCGAATCGTTGGCAACCCTGTACATGGCAACACCGATAATAGGCACGATAATGACGGTGATGGCTTGGGCGAAGATGATCATATTCAGAGGCACCGCCCCAAACAGCAGGGCTACGATTCCTCCTACGGCCATTACGGCAAGAATGCAGATTCTCACGCCGCGTTCGCTTAACTTGCTTCCAAGTCCGAGAGATTCGGCCAGCATAACCCCTCCGATGGTAGCGTTCCCGGTAAGAGAAGAGAAGGAAGCACCGAACAAGCCGATTATAAACACGACGTTCGCCCAACTGCCGAAGACAGGCTCCAGAGCTTTGCCGATATCGCCGGCGGTATTGACTTGAATGCCCTGGGGCAGAAGAATGGCGGCTGAGCTTATCATAATCATGGAGGAAATCAGTCCAAGAATGATGATCCCCGTAAAGCTCTCTTTCACGCCGTCTCTAAGCCGGTCCTTAGTCAGTCCCTTCTCCTGCACCAAGTAGGATTGGTAGAAGGCACCGACGATACTGAAGGTAGTGGCTACCAGCCCGATGATAAGCAGCAGGGAGCCTTCGGGCACCCTCGGGACTAATCCGCTCAAGATGCCGCCGATACTGGGCTTGACCATGATTAGGGTCAACAGGAAAGAAATAATCATTAGAGCGACCATAACCAGCATCATTTTTTCCAACACTTTGTAGAAATTTTTGGTAAAGAGCAGAGACATGCCAAGCAAAGTCGTAATGATCACCCATACCGGCGTTGAAGTCTGGGTCAGATCGGCAATGGCCAGCCCCGAACCGATGGAATTTCCCGCCTGAAAGGAAGAGGTGACCAGGCAAGCACCGATCCCGATGACGACTGTAACGGCTTTACCCCATTTCTCACGAATAACCGACAATAGGGAACGGTTCGCAGCCATCCCGATTCTGGCGCTCATTTCGGTAAAGGCTAACATAAAACAAACCGATATTACCATGACCCACAGCAGATCGTAGCCATAAATGCTGCCCAGCTTGGAGGTAAGCGTGATGCTCCCAGGCCCGAGGACCAGTGCCGCTGTAATCAGGGAAGGGCCTAATGTGCCCAGCCACCGGGCTAAGGACGAGGAAGATGTTCTGCGATCTGGCAGTTGAGACGGGTTGCTCATTCAGAATACCCCCTTGACTTAATGATGAAGCGCTTACGTAATTGTATTTTAGTGAGCGTATGTTTAAATGACAAGTCTTTAATTTGTCTTTAAATTGAGAGAGGAGGTAAGCTCCTTAAGAATTCGATTTGTGATTTTATCCGAAGCGCCGCCGTGGCCCGCAAATCGGTCATAGGTGAAATTTATGCGGTCCGAATCGGAAGCATTCCACAACGCTTCCATATGTTCGTTTATGCTTTCTCCGGTTAACATTTTCATCTTGGCTTCCATTCTTTCCCGTTCAGATCGGTCTAAGGAAGTCATCATTCCGATCTGCTTGACTAACTCGCGGGGACAGCGGGCAATCGCTGCTACGCCTTGACTCTGGAGGTACAGGGCGTTATCCGCTTCCTGCCCCGGCAGGGGGCGATAAACAATAATGGGAAGGCGGGAGGCGAGAGCTTCCGTTAATGTGATTCCTCCGGCTTTGGTCACTATGCATGCGGAAGAGGCCATCAATTCCGCCATTTGTTCAACGAAGCCGTAAATCTCCACATTCGGGTCATTCCCGAAATTTTTTGCGATGGAGTTAAACAGGGCCCGGTTTCTTCCGCATACGACAGCTATACGGGCATCCTTCAGTTCTCTGCGAATGAGGGAAATCACCTCGGATAAATTGCGAAGAATACCGTTGGCGCCGGCCATTACCAGGACCCGGAGGAAAGTGCGGGCAGCTGCCGGATCCCGGTCGGACATGGTTTGTTCCCTGAGATGTACGGATGGAAAGGAGGAACGGATCGGTATGCCGCTTACGGCAACGCGTCCGGGATCGATTCCCTGCTCGAGAATGGATTTCTTCAAGTCGGGGGTGGCTACGAACAACAGGTCATATTCCGAGTATATCCAACGGTTGTGCAGAGCGAAGTCCGTCAAGATCGTAAACGTAGGAATGTTAGCTCCGCTTCTTCCGCGAATGGCAGGCATCGGAAAAGTACAGATGAGAACATCCGGCTTCTCCCGGGAGATCAGCTGCATCAGCTTCTTGGCCCCCCATGCTTTCAACCCTTTGTTCAGCATCCGCTGAGGCTTCATACTTTGGGTACTTCTATATATCCAGCCATAGATGTACGGGAAATATTGGGAAGACATCTTGTAGAACTGTTGAACAGCCCGGTCCAAAAATGGATACGACTCCCCATATAAGTCCACGAGCTTCACTGCCTTGAACCCCCGCAGGGATAAAGTCTCCTGAAGAGCCCGTGCCGCCTGGAGATGGCCGTCCCCGTAGCTTGCATACAGAATAAGTGCTTTTAATCCATACATATAAGCATCCGTCCTGCCCTTGAAATGGAAGAGAAGTATTATTGCCGGTTCGCCACATAAGATGATCTTTTACGATTGAGGTATATGTATTTAATGTGTTCTCATATGCGGAAAATCATGTACCGTATCAGGGCAATTGGATGAATTACCAAACATTGTAGAATGAAAGGGCTAATCTAGCATGTTACAATCTAGTAGAAATTCGGCCGAAGCACAATCTAGTGCGCGGGGGAACCAATAGTGGGGGTGAAGCGGCTTTGCAAGCCGTAGGGCGATTACTCTTTGACCCGAACCCGTCAGCTAACTTCGCAGGCCAAACAAAGAGGAGGAAACTGAACACCATGAAGAAACACATTAAGAAAGTTGCTCTTTCCGGAGTTTTGCTCGTGGGGACTATGTTGTCTGCCAATGCAGCATTCGCTGCTCCGCAAACATTTCATTCTGGTGATGCAGTAAACCATATCACCAAGAAGTACGGGATTGACCTTGAATCCTTGTTCAAGAATCATCCCAAGTTCAGCAAATTTATCATTATAGGACAAGACGGATTTAAGTTTGATTTCTCTTGCAATCCTATACCTGACAAAGGAAACGGAAGCAAGCCTGCACCATCCAAGCCGGATAAAGGCGATCAGGGAAGCAAGCCTGCACCATCCAAGCCGGATAAAGGCGATCAGGGAAGCAAGCCCGCGCCATCCAAGCCGGATAAAGGCGATCAGGGAAGCAAGCCCGCGCCATCCAAGCCGGATCAAGGCAATCAAGGAAGCAAGCCTGCACCGACCCAGCCAAACCAAGGCGATCAGGGCAACAAACCTGCCCCGACTCAACCTGACCAAGGTCAATCCGATATTTCTCAATATGCTAAAGAAGTAGCAGAATTGGTGAATCAGGAACGGGCGAAGGCCGGACTGAAGCCTCTGCAGCTGGATTCCGCACTTTCCGCTATGGCGTTGGATAAAGCCAAAGATATGTATCATAACAATTACTTTGACCATAATTCGCCAACCTACGGCTCTCCGTTCGATATGATGGACACTTACGGCATCAAATATTCATATGCCGGAGAGAACATTGCCAAAGGCCAACGCACACCCGAGGAAGTTATGAATGCATGGATGAACAGCCCGGGCCATAAAAAGAACATCATGAGTCCTAATTTCACCAAAATAGGCGTAGCTTATTACCAAGGGGAATGGGTACAAGAATTTATCGGTTAATAAATATAACCAAAACGAAAGAGACCGACACTTATGCGTCCGGTCTCTTTTTTTTCATCATGAGTCCAGGTCTTTCCAGCCTCCATAAGAGAAGAAGCTGATTCCGGCAGCCCCCGCTTCTTGAGCGGCAAGCTTATATTTTTCCCAAAGAGGTTGATCGATCGGGAATTCGTCTGACCGCAGCAGCCCTGCATATAGAGGCACTTTATTTTCGGAACGGGCTACTTGCTCCCGGATGATCTGTCCGAAGCTTTCGGGGGTGAGCCAATAGTTCATGGGGCAAACAAAATCCATCAGCCCTTCCTTGATCCACTCCCACCATTTCTGGCCGAACTGCTCATATTCACTGCCGGGATGGAAAGGCTCATTTCTCAGTTCGTTGCCGTAAGGCGAATTGTACCAGATTGCCGCAGACAGCTGCGCTTCCTTGCGTTGAGCCGTGATCTCCCGCCGGATATTTCGAACAACTCCGGTAATCAATGAGGATCGGAACGCGTACCAATCCTCCGCATGATGCTTCAGAATCCAATCCGCCCGCTGCCGGGTCTCTTCCAGCTCGTCAGGGATCGAGAGATTAAACTCCCGGGCAAACCTTTCCAGGCAGCGCTTGCAGAAGCAATAATGGTAAGAACGTCTGAGATGCAAATGACGGCCAATTGGAGGATCATTATAATGATTGAGGGCTTGTTCCACAAAGAAGGTCGTTGTCGTCCCGTTCGCCGTCGTCAGCTTCAGAGGCTCCCCGGCACGGGGAATAACCGTCCAATGCCCCGCCTGATTCGTATCGATAGACAAGCGGCTCTCATAATGATAGAAACGGATGAAATCCAGATGAATCCCTGCCAATCCGGGATGCTTGACCAGCATATCTTTGCAGCGGCCGGCAATGAACGAGACAACATCCGGATTCGAGGGATCCAGAACATAGCGGCGGCCTGCCAAAGGCTCGTCCCAATTGGAAATTCCTTCATAATCGACGCAGTACGCCTCCCTGGATTGGAAAGGAAGACTTGCTCTATCTTCAGCCCGAAGCTGGAGGGTACCGATCATCCCGTGTATTTCAATGCCTGCCTTTGAGCACGCCTCCACGACCGAATCCATCTGTTCAGCGAATTCCGCCGCCGGATTCGTCCAATCGTGCAGATGAAGCAGAAGCTTGCCCACCCTATGCCGTGCGCACCACTCCACTAACTTCTCTGTATCCTCTAACGTCCAATTCTTATTTCCGATATACAGCCATGCCGTGTTTTGCCTAACTGTTGTCATTAAACTAACACCTCTCCGTTCTTTTTCCGGCCTCTCAACCTAATTTGAAGGCCGCCTTGCCTTGCAGGTAAGTCCATTATAGCCCATCCTTCGTCGAGCTCAAGACGGAAAGGGACAAGCTTGGGCAAATAGTAATGAAAGTACTAAAAAAAGTAATCACTGTCCGCTATTCATCGGCCCCCATTACGGGTAAACTTGGAAGCATAGAAAAAAGCATTCCTTTTTTAGGTTTTATGTAGGAGATTTTCTCCAATAGCTACACACTCAGAAAGAAATTTACGGATTTAGGGGGAATTCAATGAAACCGACAACAAGAACGCCGCCAGTCATTCCAGCCTCCCGCAGAGGATATTGGGGTCAATTAGGGGCAGATATCAGGAAGGATTGGGATTTATATGTCGCTTTGATCCCGGGAATTCTGTTTTTGCTTCTGTTTAAGTATACACCCATGTATGGAATCATTATTGCTTTTAAAGATTTTAATATTTTCACAGGATTTGCGGACAGCCCCTGGGTGGGGATGGACAATTTTAAAAGGCTGTTTACCTCGCCTGATTTCGTCAACGTATTCAAAAACACGCTGATAATCTCCTTATATAAAATTGTATTTCTGTTTCCTCTTCCGATCATCGTTGCCATATTAATGAACGAATTAAAGAACATGATCTTTAAGAGGACAATTCAGACTATTGTCTATTTGCCGCATTTTTTATCCTGGGTTATTGTAAGCGGTTTATTTATCGACCTTCTTTCCACCAACGGCGGCTTAATCAACCGGATGATTGTAGCGCTGGGCGGAGAACCGATAGCATTCTTCCTGGACCACACGATATTTCGCTCCGTGCTGATCACCTCAGCCGGATGGAAGGAACTTGGCTGGAGCACTATTGTTTACTTGGCGGCCTTGAGCGGAATTGACCCGCAATTATATGAAGCGGCCAGAATTGACGGGGCCAACAAGTTTAAGCAAATTTTATATATTACTTTGCCGGGTCTGACGCCGATTATTCTGCTGATGTTTATCCTCCGCCTGGGTAGTATTCTTGAAGCGGGGACTGAGCAAATTCTCGTTATGTACAATCCGAACGTTTACAATGTCGCTGATGTTATAGGTACCTATGTCTACCGGGTGGGGCTGGGTGAGCAAGACTACAGCTTCTCGACGGCCGTTGGCTTGTTCGATTCGGTTATCGGCTTCATTCTGATCATTACAGGCAACTACTTATCCCGTAAATATTTGCAGAGAGGCATATGGTAAGCGATTTTGCGTAACGAGAGGGGAGATCATGACATGGATATGCCAGAAACAGCTTCTGTAAAGAAGAAAAATAGAAACGCCATTAAAGAATCGATAGGAGAAAAAATATTTTATTTCTTCAATTACATTTTTTTCATCCTATTTGGAGTTGTTACTCTGTTTCCGTTCCTGAATCTCATAGCCAAATC
Source organism: Paenibacillus sp. SAFN-117 (assembly GCF_051966115.1). Taxonomy (NCBI): domain Bacteria; kingdom Bacillati; phylum Bacillota; class Bacilli; order Caryophanales; family Paenibacillaceae; genus Paenibacillus; species Paenibacillus sp. SAFN-117. Next base: position 135,035 of record NZ_JBQCLK010000003.1, on the reverse strand, counting down.
ATTAAGCAGTGAGGCGGCGGTTATTTCCGGAATGGTCACAATATTCCCGGTGGATCTTCAATTCGGAACCTACAAATATGTACTTCAGGATTCCATGTTTCTTAATTCCTTTAAAGTTTCGGTATTTATTACGGTCGTAGGTACGGCGCTAAGTCTGTTCATGACTGCATTGGCCGCATACCCGCTATCCAAGCCGAGACTCCGTGGACGGAAATATTTCATTCTGATGTACGTGTTTACGATGCTGTTCAGCGGCGGATTGATTCCGACCTACCTGCTGATGCATAATCTGGGGCTGATCAATCAGCTTCCGGTACTGTTCCTGCCCTCGATGATCAGTGTTTTCAACATGCTGATTATCAAGAACTATTTTGAAAGCCTGCCGGAAAGTTTGGAGGAATCGGCCAAGATTGATGGGGCCAGCAATCTGAAGATTTTATATAAAATCACATTGCCCTTATCCATGCCGGTTTTTGCCACAATCGCCTTGTTCTATGCCGTAAGCTTCTGGAATGATTTCTTTGCTTCCATGATTTATATCAACAGCCCGGAGAAAAAGCCGATGCAGCTTTATTTGAAAGAACTGCTCGTATCCGCTAGCGATGCTTTTATATCCGGAGGAAATGTCGTCAATATCGATGCGGCCATGAACATTACTCCACAAGCGATCCAGGCGGCATCCATACTGTTGGCCACGATCCCCATCTTGCTTGTGTACCCGTTCTTGCAGAAATATTTTGTGAAAGGCGTACTGATCGGTTCGGTCAAAGGATGATGGGATTCATTGTTTACCGTGCCAAGAAGAAAGCATGGAAAGGCGGTGATCATTTCTCCTAATCGGATAAGAACTGAAGGAATTTCATAATGAAATCTTTGAAAAGAGGAAAGGGAGGTTCATCCATGCAATTTCAATCCAACGTAACTAAAAAGATGCTGTCTTCCGTTTCCATCGCCGCATTAGCCGTGACAGTGGCGGCTTGTGGAGGAGGCGGGAACGATAATAAAGGAGCTGCCCCGACCAATTCTCCGGCCGCTTCCGAAGCCCCGAAGAATGAAGGGGGCGACAAGGCGGAGAAGCCTCAACTGCGCCAATTGCTGCCTTTCGAACGCTTCGATCCGAATAAGGATCCCGTGGCCGCCTACTTGAAGGAGAAGACGGGATATGATGTCAAATACGATCAGCTTCCCGCCGAGAATGCCGATGAGAAGCTGAACCTGCTGATGGCTAACCAAGAGGCGTACGACTTCATGAAGCTCGGTAAGTCCCAATTCGCCAGGCTGGCGGCTTCCGGCGCGCTTGAGCCGCTGGACGACCTGATTGATAAATATGGTACAAATATGAAACAAGTGATTCATGAAGAGACCTGGAACAGCGTCATTGTTGACGGCAAAAAGTACGGAATCCCGGAAGGAACGGCCGGAACACAGGTAGGTACCGAGCTGGTTGTCCGCCAGGACTGGCTGGATGAGCTCGGACTGGAAATTCCGACGACCACCGATGAATTGTACAATGTGTTGAAGACGATTAAAGAAAAGAAGAACGTCATTCCTTTAACCGGAGGCAAGGATCCGATGGTTGGAGATATCGCCTCGACCTTCGGAATAACGACGGATTGGGTGGAGCGTGACGGCAAGCTGGTGCATGCCGTAGAGCTTCCAGAGATGAAGGAGTATTTGGCCTTCATGAACAAGCTGTATGAGGAAGGCTTGATGGATCCGGAATGGGGAATTAATACTTCGGCTAAGGCCATCGAGAAATTCTCCAGCGGCAAAGCGGCCATGTACCGGTTAGCTTGGTGGGATGCGGGGAATATCAATAATGCCCTGGCCAAGAACTTCCCGGATGCCAAAATCTCCATCATACCTTTCCTTAAGGATAAAGACGGCAAAACACAGGTTGTCGGTTCGGCCGGAGTTACCTACGTCGTTGCCATCCCTAAATGGGCCAAGAACAAAGAAGATGCGATGAAGCTAATCGATATGAAGCTGGAGAAAGATATTCACAAAGGGCTGGCGATCGGTGAAGAGGGAGTTCACCACGAAGTGAAGGACGGCAAATATTACCCGATTCATCCCAAGTTCGCGGATGAGTGGAACAACGCAAGTTACTTCCTGACGGGAACGGATCAGGACAATTATCCGATCTACTGGCAGGCACGTGTGCGTAAGGATGAAAATGTGCAGAAGTATTTCGAAACCTATCAGGCGAACGCTAAAGAACATATGGTGATTGATCCGTTAACCTACGCTCCTCCGATTGACGCCATCTCCAAAAACACCCAAAAGCTTGCCAAGCTTAGAGAAGACAGCTTCATCAAATTTATTGGCGGAGTAGAGCCTGTCGACAATTACGATAAATTCCTGGCGCAATGGAAATCCCAAGGCGGAGAGGAAATGATTAAAGCCGCCAACGAGTGGTATCAGTCCAATAAATAAAGCAGGGAGCGAAAGAGGCGGTTTCTAAAGCAGTTTACAAACGACTGCGAAATGGCCTAGACCGAGAAAACAGTAAAATTATCAGAGAAGAGAGCGGGGCAAGTGGTCAATTTTTTCCACATACACTCGCTCTTTCTCTTGCATCGTTGACCAGGGAATCGTGCGCCTGCTCCACCTGCCTGTTGAGCCGAATGGGGCTGAAAATCGTAAACCGGCTGTCGGGACAGCTCTATTTTCCGGCTAAATTCGGCTGTTCAACGGCGAGAAAGCCGCCGAAAGAACCGGAAATCGCTGTTTAAGAGCATGGACCGGATTTCCTGTTTATGGTACTATCATGTTGAGAATTTAATAATACATGCCGCCGCGCATGGTATGGAAAAGAGGATGAAGGATGAAATATTCTGTATTCACGGTCATGCTCCCCGAGCTATCGCCCCAGGAAGCAATACGCGAGCTTAAGAAGGCAGGCTATGACGGAGTAGAATGGAGAGTAACGGCAATCGACCCGGCCAAGCAGGAGGAGCCGCCGTCTTTCTGGGGAAACAATCGGTGTACCGTCGATATTCAATCGTCCGAAGAAGATATTCTGGGCTTGAAGGCGGAGACAGAGCTTGCAGGCTTGGAAATTCCCGCTCTAGCATGCTATTTGCAATGCGGCGATGTGGAAGGAACGGCACGGGGGATGCAAATAGCTCAATGGTTTGGGGCCTCTGCAATTCGGGTTGGTGTGCCGATGTACAATCGAAGTAAGCGCTATCAGGAGTTGTTGGAGGAAGGCCGTTCTTATCTGGAGGAAGTACAGAAACTGAGCCGCCAATATGGCGTCCAGGGATGGATCGAGATCCATATGAACAATATTGCCTCCAGCGCCAGTCTGGCACACAGGCTGGTTGAAGGCTTCGATCCGGAACATATCGGGGTCATTTATGATCCCGGCAACATGGTCTATGAAGGGTACGAGCAGTACCGTATGGGCTTGGAGCTGCTGGGGCCTTATCTGGCTCATGTTCACGTGAAGAATGCTCATTGGGTGCGGACTAACGACCCGAACCGTCATATCTGGCAGGCGGATTCCTGTCCGGTCAGTGAAGGAGTGGCGAATTGGAAACAAATCGTGGACGACTTGAAGACGGTCGGGTACGATCGCTGGCTCAGCTTCGAAGATTTCAGCCGCTCAGGAACAGGTGAAGAGCTGCTGGCTCGTAACCTGCAGTATATGAAATCCTTGGTTTAGAGCCGGGCCAGGGGAAGGTCGTTCAAGGCTTGTCTTGACTTTCAAATGACCATCCGCTCGTATGGGGAATTAAGGATAGAATGGATATAATTAAAATTTCCCGGCACCATGCCGTGATAACCATGCTAGAATGAAGGTTGGCTTACTTGCTGTCAATGACTGCTCATGAACAACAGCTGCAAGGAACCCGTATTCGTAAGGGGGTTGAAGAAATGAGCGTTCTTGAGAAGGAAAAGATTAATGTAAGCGGAAACAGTCAGCCGACCGACGAATTGGTTTGGGAAGTCGAAGCGAATGTAGACGAGAACGGTACACCGGGGAGAAGCCGGCTTCTGATCACCAGGAGCCGGCTTGAGGTCGTTTCCGAAGAGGGGGAGCTTGTCAGGGAATATCCCTTGTCGTCTGTTAAAGAAGCCCGGATGCTGTCGGCGGTCGGGGGCGGAACGCTTGTTATAGACACAGAGGAGGGGGCTGTTGTTCTTGCCCGTTTTACAGCGGAACTGAACAGACAGATGAGCTTCGCAACGAAAACGATCCAAGCACTCATCCAAGGAGAGGAGCTCCCGGTTCTCACCTCCAAAGACATGCCCAGACTATGTCCTACCTGTCAGGAACGGCTGCCGGAAGGAAGCAATCTATGCCCGACCTGCTCGGATAAGGGGAAGGTTATTTCAAGGCTGCTCAGTTATGCCAAGCCGTATAAGATGCGGATGATAACAGCGGCGTTAATGATGATGGCCGCTACGCTGATGGAACTGATCCCTCCTTATTTGACGAAAGTCATTGTCGACGATGTTCTCCAGCCGAAGCATATCGGCCACGCTTTGCTGTGGCTGGTTATCGCTCTGGCCGCCACCCGGGTTGTTCTTTCGCTGATGCAGACATTGAGGGGGTATATAGGCGTATGGATCGGCGGCAAGCTGATGGGGGATATCCGCAAGGATACATACCAAGCGTTAATGAGGTTGTCGCTCAGCTTCTTTGATCGCAGACAGACATCGCAATTTATAGGCAGGGTGAACAGCGATTCGGAAGCGATGAGGCAGTTTCTGACCGACGGAATCATTTGGATAGCCGGACAATTGCTGATGCTTATCGCCATTATCGGCATGATGCTTAACCTCAATTGGAAGCTGGCTTTGCTTGCCTTGCTGCCCACGCCTCTGATTGTCATTACTTCGCTCTCCATTTGGCCCCGGATTCGGCATCTCTGGTATCTTCAATGGCGTTCGGTCAACAAAATCAATATGCTCGTAGGCGATGCACTGCAGGGAATCCGCGTCGTCAAAGCGTTCGGCCAGGAGACGACCGAGAGGGAGAGATACGGGAGCGCTAACGAGGAGCTGGTGCATCAGACTATCCGTTCGGAAGGCATTTGGTCCGGTGTGTTCCCGTTATTTTCCTTGATTACGACTTCCGGGGCGCTGCTTGTCTGGTACTTCGGCGGCTGGCAGGTCATCCGGGACGAGCTGACATTGGGTACTTTGATGGCTTTTACCGCTTACTTGACCATGTTCTTCGGCCCTCTCCAATGGTTCAGCCAATCGATAAGCTGGACCAGCCGTGCGTTAACCGCAGCGGACCGCGTCTTCGAAATTATGGATACGCCGACGGATGTTCCTACCGCCCGCAATGCGGTATCTATCCCCAGGGTAGAGGGCAGGGTCGAGCTGGAGAATGTTTCCTACGGATACGAGAAGCATCATCCCGTTCTCAAAGACATCAGATTGCAAATCGCTCCGGGAGAGATGATCGGCTTGGTCGGCCATTCCGGAGCGGGCAAATCGACCTTGATCAACTTGATTTGCCGATTTTACGATCCCGATTCAGGGATTATCAGGATTGACGGTATCGATTTGAAACAAATCGACCAGGAAGCCTTGCGCAAGCAGATCGGTGTCGTGCTTCAGGAAACTTTTCTGTTCGACGGCACGATTGCCGAGAATATTGCCTATGCGAATCCAGAGGTAAGCCCTCTGGAGATTATGCGGGCGGCTAAAATTGCGAATGCCCACGATTTTATCGTCCGCATGCCGGATGGGTACGACACCCGGGTGGGAGAGCGGGGCCACCGTCTATCCGGCGGGGAGAAACAGCGTATTGCCATCGCCCGTGCCATCATTCACGATCCTCGCATTCTTATCCTTGACGAAGCTACCGCTTCGGTCGATACAGAGACCGAGCGCCAGATCCAGGAGGCGATCGCCCGGCTGGTCAAGGGAAGAACGACCTTCGCTATCGCCCATCGCCTGTCGACTTTAAGGAACGCCGACCGGCTCATCGTTCTGGATAAGGGGAAGGTGGCGGAAATCGGAACGCATGAGGAGCTGTTGGCTCTTCGGGGAGTGTATTACAAGCTGGTGGAGGCACAGAAGGAAATGTCCAAGATCAGAGGGGTGGAAGGATGAGTAACGGATCGTATGAAATCGTGGTGCTCGACTCCGGATCGGTCTCATTCAGACGAACCGAAGGCGGAATGCTGTCGATGGAAAGCGGAGGTACTCTTTATCCGGAGGTTCTACTGTACAGGGCTTTCCCGCTGTCACGGCAAGACGAATATATTTCCGTGCGCGACAGGGAGGGCCTGGAAATCGGAATCCTTGCCGGATTGTCGGAGATGGATGACATGTCCCGGGCGGAAGTGGAGAAGGAGCTTAAGCTGAGGTATTTGCTCCCGCGGGTTCAGCAGATCGTGAGCATCAAGCAGCATTCCGGGATGTGGGTATGGCATCTGCAAACGTCGCTCGGTCCGATCAAGCTGACGATGCGCAATCTTCACGAGCATGTGCAGCCGATTGCCCGTAAGCGCCTGCTACTGTCCGATATGGACGGCAACCGGTGCGAGATTCACGATTATACCGCGTTGGATCCTCAGAGCCGCAAGCAGCTTATGCGGGTTTTATAGGTTTGTGGCATTTTTTATCAAAAATGGACCGGGATACGCCGGAAGGCGATCATCCTGGTCCATTATTTGTGTCGCAAATGCGGTGGCGGCAATCGGCCTTCCCACTCGGCACTCCCATTCACCGGGCGGCCAGCTTTACTTTACGGTAAACGGCAGCGAATTCGTTTCAACAATGGCGATGGATTGGGAATCGGTCAGCTTTATCCTGATGTCGAGACGGCCGGATTTGCCCAGCATATTGGCCGGTACGACGGCTGTCATCGTTTGACGGTCCACGTACTTCGTTTCAAGCGCACCGCCATTTGCATATACCAGCGCCCCGGGGACGAAATTCTTCCCTTTAAGCTCGATCGTTACCGACGCATCCTTGCTTGTATCGGCAGAGGTTTCCGCAGGAAGCACCTGTTCCAGCTCCATCGGCCCGCGCCCAAGGATAAAGTTCGGATCGACGATCTGGTCTTCGAAATCTTTATAGCCGTATCTGGCTCCGAACATAATGTCATACTGCAAATATTCGTAGATGCGCATTTCTTCCGCCCACTGTTCATCCCCCGCCTCGGGAAGCAGCGGTGTTTTTTCATATAGAGAGTACAGGAAGTCGGTATAATAGCTGCCTTCTTTCCCGGCTTTGTTCAGCACATAGGGACCGAGGAAGGACGAGCTGATATACAGATCCTCCTTCTCATCAGACAGATAGTTGTCCCAGATCACGAAGGGAACGCTGTAGATTTTCTTGAAAAAGTCTGGATCGTTATCCTGCAAATAATTGCTTTCCCTATAGACTTTATAATCGTCGCCGAGCACAGGCAGATGGTCTCCGTAGAAGACGATGATCGTAGGCTCCCCGGAAGCCTCGAAATGCTCAACGAGCATCTTCAGCATGGCATCCGCTCCCGTTAATCCTTGAGCGTATGTTTCAAGCTTTCCTATGGAATCCTCCGAAAGATTGGCTCCCTTCACCTTAATCGTGTTGCCGCCGAATTTCCATGGTTCGTACGGATAATGATTCTCCATCGTATTGGCAAAAACGAAGGCCGGGCCCGGACTGGATTCAATTTGCTCTATAACATTTTTGGCCACCTCGGTGTCGGCCAGGAACGGACCCTTGTATACCGGGTCAAAAAACTCGCTGCTGATATACTTCGAAAATCCGAAATTGCGGTACACCGTTTTGCTGTTGAAAAACCAATTGTGGAACGGATTGACCGAGGCGGTCGTATAGCCTTGTCTCTTAAGAATACTGGCCAGCGAGTCCACCGGATGATTAACATACTGAATGTAAGGAAGAGATCCTTGCTGCAGGAAACGCATAGTATTGCCCGTCAGCACCTCGAATTCCACATTGGCCGTTCCTCCGCCAAATTGCGGGGATCTCATCCAGCCCCCGGTATACTTCTCTTGGATAGAATGGAAGAAAGGAAGCGGATCTTCACTGAACTCTACATCCTTCATGACCGTCGGATCCCAGAACGATTCGCTCAGCACGACGATAATATTGGGATCGACATCGCTTTGATCGGGTTTCCGGGGAATTTCCGCCACCAGAGATTCGATCTTTTCCTTATTATATCCTTCGGGTTCTTCAATCAAGATGAGATCGACATTTAATACGGTTGTCAGTAAAAGTCCGTTGGTCATATAATTGGAAGTCTGATCCCAAGGGATGGTTGAAATGTTAAACGCCTGCTTGACCGGGATCGGCTTGTCCGAATAAACGGAAGTAAAAAATAAAACCGAAAGCACGGCGAGAACGATTTGGGTTTTCCATCGGAATCTCCCTTTAAAGTGCGGGATATGGTAGAGCATCGCATAGCTGCCTGCCAGGAAAATGACAATTCCCGAGATCATGCTGACACTAAAGAGGCTGTTGACATATTGGAGTACATCCTTCGTCTCGCTGCCGAGAAACACGTCCCATGGCAGGAGGGGGACACCCATAATCTTCAGTTTGATTCCGCTTACGATGGCAATGATGATAAATAAGACGGAGGCCAGCCAATAGGCCCATCTGGTTCTTCCCGTCAATGCTGCCAGGATCAGAAGGGAGAAGAAGACGAAGAGATAATTCAAGACAAGCTCCATAGGATTGGTCGTGAGCCAGGACCAAACCGCTTCGATGCTTCCGCGGCTGAAAAACTCGACGAACGCCAGAAGCCATAACGAGAGAATAACTATTGGATATAACGATTTTAACTGCTTGCCCATTCCTATCGATCTCCCAATCTATTTGTTTAGATAAAAAAATGTAAAGATTTTGTAAGCATACAAGTCATTATAACATGAGGTATGTATACCATTTCAATTCACTTATAAAGGAAAGTGTAAAAACAGGATAAAAGAGAGCGAGTAGAATTCTTCCAGTTAATTCTCGTAGGTTTTATGCTAAAATAGAATGGATTTTTGATATAAATCATAACGTATGCAGGAGAATGGCGATTTGTGTCGAATACAGTGTATTTGGTCCTATATAAACACATAGAAAAATTGGAGGAAAAGTCAGAATGAAAAAAGGGACAATTGTATTTATGCTGGTGGCTCTCGTATTAACCGTCGTTCTTGCGGGCTGCGGAAAGAAAGAGGAAGTTCAGCCGACGCCGTCCCCTGGCGGGCAGGAGAAGGAAGCGGCTCCGGTATCGGTTAGTATCGGATTATTGAAGCTGACCAGTTCCGCACCTTTATTTATTGCAGTGGAGAAGGGGTTCTTCAAAGAGGAAAATATCGATGCCTCGTTAAAATGGTTTGATGCGGCACAGCCGATCGCGGTCGCTACGGCTTCCGGAAGCGTAGACATCGGTGCAACGGGAATTACCGCAAGTTTGTATAATATGATTGCGGGCGGTCAGAAGCTGACGATCGTAGCCGATAAAGGTAGAGAAGAGAAAGGCTATTCTTCCTCCGCTCTGTTGGTATCCAGCGATTCTCCTATTGCCGGCATCGCTGATTTGAAAGGCAAGAAAGTAGGTATTACCCAAACCGGTTCTACTTATCATTATATGATCGGCAGAATGCTGGAAAATCATGGCCTTACACTTGAAGACATTGAACTGACTCCGCTTAACAGCATTAAAGGATTAATGGACAGCTTGAAGAGCAAGCAGGTAGATGCCGTGCTGCTGAATGAGCCGAATATTTCCGCCGTACTTAAAGACGGTTATGGGAAAGTAGTTGCCCAGGTCGGAGACGAGATTCCTTACCAAACCTCCGGAATCTTCTACTCTCCGAAGTTTGCCGAGGATAAAGATGCTGCTGTACGTTTTCTGAAGGCTTATGCCAAGGCTACCCGCTACTATTACGATGCGGTATTGGTGCAGCAGGATGGCAAAATCGTGCCGGGCGAAAATTATGATGAAGTAGTCAGCATTATTGCGAAGTATACGGACCAGCCGGAAGAGAACATTAAAGCAGGACTTCCGTATATGGATCCGGACGGCAGACTGCTTGCCGAAGATATTCAGACGCAAATCGATTGGTATGCCAAGGAAAAGCTGATCGAAAAGAAGGTAGATTCCAGTACGATCGTTAATACGGAGATGCTGGAGCAAGCGTTAAAAGAATTAGGGAAGTGACCGCAATGAGAGTCGTGATCGAGAATGTGGAGAAGAAATTTATAGACTCCAAGAAGAAAGAAGTAACCGCACTGCAAAATATTAATTTTGCGATCGAAAAGCAGGAATTTGTTGTCCTCGTCGGCCCCAGCGGCTGCGGGAAATCAACGCTCCTGAACATTGTCGGGGGTCTGCTGTCTCCAAGCTCGGGTTCCGTCTATTTCGAAGGGATAGAGAACAATAAAGAGCCGAGCCTTGGCATAGTATTTCAGGAAATAGCCCTTCTGCCTTGGCGGACGGTGTATGAGAATGTTATATACGGCCTTGAGGAGAGAGGGGTCAGCAAGAAGGAGCAGCAGGAGAAGGGCCGGCATTACATCGATATGGTCGGTTTGACCGGATTCGAGTCCGCCTATCCGAAGCAGCTCTCGGGAGGAATGAAGCAGCGGGCAGGAATCGCCCGGGCGCTTGCCATCGAGCCCGATCTGCTGCTGATGGACGAGCCCTTCTCCGCACTGGATGCCCAGACCCGTACGCTCATGCAGGAGGAGCTGCTGACGATCTGGAACCGGACGAAGCTAAGCACACTGTATGTCACGCATAACATTCAGGAAGCGGTCTATCTTGCAGATCGTGTTGTCGTTCTCTCGAGGCATCCGGGCAGAATTAAAGAAATCATTCATATTGACTTGCCGAAAATGGGCAGGGATCAGGAGCAACACCGGAACCGGTTCGAGCATTATGCCGATCAGATCTGGCAATTGATCCGCCATGATGCCCAGGAAGCGTTGAAGGAGGGGTAGGGAGCGATGAAGCAGGAATCCAGACAATATATTAAAAACCGTGTAGCCTTCCTCGATCAGAAAATCCCTGCATACGCTTCTGCAATCGGTGTAGTAGGCTTGCTTGTTCTGTGGGAGATCATCTGCCAGCTTGGGCTCGTCTCGCCGGTAGCTCTTCCGGCTCCGTCCGCCATCGTCATGGCAGGCTGGGAGCTGTTGACGAGCGGTGATCTTCACAAGAATCTGCTGGCCAGCATGTTTCGAATCGGGACCGGGTATGCGATCGGCTCGATTATCGGAATTACGGTCGGGCTGCTGCTCGGCTTCTCCAAATGGGCGGACGCCATTATTTCGCCGGTCGTTTACTCGATTTATCCGATTCCGAAGATTGCTCTTCTGCCGCTGATCATTCTGTGGTTCGGAATCGGCGAGCTGCCTAAGGTATCGATTATCGCACTGGGCGTATTCTTCCCGGTAGTGATCAATACTTTCTCCGGGGTCAAGAATGTCGACCCCATTCTGATCAAGGCAGCGGTAACCTTCGGCTCCAATCACTTTAACGTCATTCGAAAAGTGATTCTCCCGGGCTCTCTGCCGATGATCTTCGCCGGATTGAAGCTGTCCGCAGGTACCTCTCTGCTGCTGTTGGTGGCTGCGGAGATGATAGCAGCTCAGCAAGGGTTGGGATCGATGATTAACCATTACGGGAATCTGATGTTGACCACCAAACTAATGGTGGGTGTGGTTATTCTTTCTCTGCTAGGAGTTATTTTTAACCGCAGCCTGCAGTGGGTGGAGCGGAAGCTTCTTCCTTGGAAATAATCTCGATCGTATATATTGTGTATAGTATTTTAACCGGTTCGTTCACCGTTTAATCCGTGAACGGCCGGTTTTTTCTTATGTTTTGGAGCAAGCGGGCGCTTGATCTGGCAGCAGCCTACCCTGTTTTTCCCTGAGTTATGGGGGAGCAAGACATGTTACAATGGCATTGGTGATCTATTATGATTTATGAACCTATGATTCCGATACGACAAGATAAGCCGTTCGATGATCCGGCCTATTTATTCGAGCCGAAGGTGGAAGGCCACCGGGTGCTGCTGGTGCATCAGAACGGGATAACGCGGCTATTCACCCGTCACGGGCATGAAATCACACACCGCTATCCCGAGCTTGTGCGGGTTCCGGTGAACGAGGATGTTGTGCTCGACGGGGAAGCGGCCTTTATAGATCCTGCGACAGGGAAGCTGGAGCCGGCTCTGGCTAAGGAAAGAATCCGATTGAATAAGCGGAAGCAGATTTATGACGCCCAGAGACTTGTGCCGGCGCGTTTTTTTGTATTTGATATTTTGCAGCGGGGTGGCGAAGACTTGCGTCCTCTGCCTTTGGCCGAAAGAAAAAGGCATTTGGAGGAAGCCATCACGGATAACGATTATTTTTACAAGATGAAGTATGTGGAGGGCTGTGGAAGAGCCTTATTTCAAGCTGCGCTTGAACTTGGTGCGGCTGCAGGGGTAGTCGCCAAGCGTATAGACAGCCCTTATATAGCGGGGTTATCTCCCGAGTGGCGCCAAATACCCTGTTATCGGACAGAAAAAGTATATGTGACCGGATATTGCAAACGGGGCTCCGGCTGGTTGATAGGGGTTCAAGCAGACAACGGGGAAATCAAGTCTGCCGGGCTGGTCGGTTCCGACGTAATCATGCCCGACCGGATCTGGTTTGTTAAAGCGGCCGCCAAACTATACTCGGGCGAAGATCATCATTATGTCTACCTGAAGCCCGGCATAGAAGCGGAGCTAACCTTCCAGGGCTGGACGAAGGACGGAAAAGTGCGGAAGCCCGTCTGTTTGAATAGACCAGCAGCGCTGCGGCTGCACGCATAATTCTATATAGGGAAGGCCGGCCGCTAACTGCGGAAGCTCTTTCTCTTGCATAGCTTCTTCCTATCGGCAATAATAGAAGGGGTAGGAGTAAAGAACGAAAGAGTTGAACCCAGTGGAAATCAGTAAAATTGCCCATCGTAAAATATATGAGGAAATTGCCGAGCAAATCAAAAAACAAATTATCGACGGCGGGCTTCCTCCGGGCACCAAGCTTCCCTCGACGCGAGAATTGTCTGAAAGCTATCAGGTCGGAAGATCCACGGTGCGGGAAGCGCTGAGCGCATTGAAAGCTATGGGATTGGTTGATATCCGGCAGGGGGAAGGAAGCTATGTGCGCAGTCTGGAATCCGAAGATTTATCGATGCCGGATCTGGAGTCGCTCCTGTTGAGCAGGAAGACGGTGCTCGAGCTGCTGGAGGCCCGGCAATCCCTAGAAATCTCCAATGCGGGGTTGGCTGCGTCGAAACGAACGGAAGAGGATTTGCAAGCCTTCGAGTCCATTCTGTCGGCTATGGAGAAGAATATCGGAAATGAAGAGGAAGGCGAGAAGTACGACCTGCAATTTCATATGACGCTCGCCCGGGCAACGCATAATTCGATTATGGTGCGTCTCTTGGAGACCATATCCTCCCAGGTCGAGATGGCGATCCGGGGAACGCGAAGACTGGAGCTGTATTCGAAAACTCCCGCTTCCCGCCGCTTATGGATGGAGCATAAAGATATCTTCGAAGCGGTAAAGAAGAAGGACCCCGGTCTCGCCCAGGAAAAAATGAGAATTCATCTTTACCATGTCGAGCAAGTGCTGATCCGCCACCTGAAGCCTTGATTTTAGGGGACGGATCTTTTTTTCTTTAAAAAAAGACTTTAAAATTTCCGACTTATCTGATAACCTGATAACCAGATAGCTATTTTTCGGTCATATCATTTTAAACAGAAGGAGTCCTGCTGATGAGAGTATCGTTATTTATAACTTGTTTGGCTGATCAGCTCTATCCTCAGGTCGGTGAAAGCGTTGTCCGCTTGCTGAACCGGTACGGCTGTGAAGTGGATTTTCCCGAGGGACAGACCTGCTGCGGACAGCCGGCCTTTAACAGCGGTTATCAGGAGGAAACGAGGGAAGTGGCCCGATCGATGATCCGGGCTTTTGAGAAGAGCGATTATGTTGTTTCCCCGTCGGGCTCCTGCACGGGAATGATTCATCATTTTTACCCTTATCTGTTTCAGGAAGAGCCTGAATGGCTGGCTAAAGCGGAAGCGCTTGCAAAGAAAACATACGAGTTTTCACAATTTTTGGTCCATGTTCTGGGCGTTACGGATCTGGAGGCGGAATTTCCGGCCAAAGTAACTTATCATCCGTCCTGCCATGCGATGAGATTGCTTGGTGTAAGGAATGAGCCGATTGAACTGCTAAAGCATGTTCGAGGCTTGGAATATGCAGATCTCCCCTACAAGGAAGATTGCTGCGGATTCGGCGGTACCTTCGCGGTCAAGATGGCGGACATGTCGGAAGCGATGGTTTGCGAGAAGGCGGCCAATGTCTGCTCAACGCAAGCGGAGGTGCTGGTCGGAACCGATATGGGCTGTTTAATGAATATTGGAGGACGCTTGCAGAAAGAGGGCAAGCCCGTCCGGGTCATGCATTTGGCCGAATTGCTGGAGGAAGGAGTGAAGCGTAAATGAGCGGGCACGGAAATCAAGCGGAGATGATGCAGGAGGAGCCGATTGGCTCCGGTCTTAAGAGAAGAACGGAGGAGGCATTGAATAACCCGTTCTTGCGCAAAGCGGTTGCTTTCACCACCGACAAGCTGCGCAGCGGTCGTCTTCAGGCAATGGAGGATTTCGGCAGCTGGGAGGAGTGGCGGGAGCGGGGAAGGGCCATCCGGGAGCATACTATCCGTCATCTGGATTTTTATTTAAACCAGTTTGCGGAAAACGTCGTTAAGGCCGGCGGTCATGTTCACTTCTGCCGGGAAGCCGGAGAGGCGGTTAATACCTTCTTGGATATTGCCAAACGGCATAATACGAAGCTTGTAGCTAAAGGCAAGTCCATGGTGTCTGAGGAAATCCATCTGAACCGGCATCTCAATGAGGAAGGGATCGAGGCCATTGAAACAGACTTGGGCGAGTATATTCTCCAGTTGGCCAAAGAGACACCTTCTCACTTGATTATTCCGGCCATCCATAAAAACAAGGAACAAATCGCCGATTTATTCACGGAAGATTCCGGGGAACAGATGGCGCCGGAGACGTCCACTCTCGCCGCCTACGCGAGACAAAAGCTGCGGCAATATTTTCTCGAAGCCGGGATTGGTCTCACGGGCTGCAACTTCGGGGTTGCGGAGTCCGGCTCGATTACTCTCGTATCCAACGAGGGCAATGGGCGAATGGTCTCGACGATACCGAAGGTCCATGTCGTCATTATGGGTATGGAACGGCTCGTGCCAACGTTCGAGGATTTGGAGGTCGTGCTTAACCTGCTGGCACGGAGCGCCACCGGACAGAAGCTGACCGTTTACACATCCTTGTTGACGGGGCCGAGAGGCGCGGAGGATCTGGACGGTCCGGAGGAGCTTCACGTTATCGTCCTGGATAACGGGCGGTCGGCGCAGTTAGGAGACCCTATCTTCCAGGAGGTACTCCATTGTATCCGCTGTGCGGCCTGTCTCAATGTATGTCCGGTTTACCGGCATATCGGAGGACACACGTACGGATCGGTATACAGCGGTCCGATTGGCGCGGTGTTAACTCCTCTGCTGAAGCAGGATATGAAGGAGGCGGGGCAGTTAGCCTATGCTTCCAGCCTGTGCGGAGCATGCTATGAAGCCTGTCCGGTCAAAATCCCGCTGCATGACATGCTCGTTCATCTGCGCTATCGCAAGGTTAGGCTTAAGATGACTTCTTTGCCGGAAAGGCTGGCCTTCCGAACGTTTCAAACCGCGTTCGGAAATGTGAAAGTGTACCGGATGGCGACTAAAGCCGCTTATTATTTGCAAAAGCCTTTCGGACAGAACGGCATGATTCGCCGCGGCCCCGGACCGCTGGCCGGATGGACGAAATCCCGGTTCTTTCCAATGAAACCCAGGCTGTCTTTCAGGGATAGATGGCAGACGCTGCAGAACGAGCTGAAGAGCTCGGACAGGAAGAAAGGGCAGGCCGCGGAACAGGATCAAAGCCATAATGGCAAGGGCGAGAGGGGGACATACTAATGACCAGAGCAGGAACGATGACGGGAAGAGACGAGTTTATGCGTCATATTGCAGAACGGCTTGGCCGTTCGGTCCCGATGACAGAGGCTCCTCAGCATATTCATAAGGGGGCTCCCGAATTTTATCGGGAGCTGCAGCTGAGTCGCGAAGAAAGGCTGGAGCTCTTCATCCGTAACTGGACAGCCTTAACGGGGAAAGTATGGGTAGTGCCCCAAGCAGAAGCTCACAGCGGAATCCGGCAATGTTTGGCCGAGGTGCTGGAGGAGCATAGAGTAGCCAAAGTATCACGCTGGGAGCATCCCCGAATCCAGGAGCTGCAATTGGATGAGTGGCTGAACGAGAAAGGCATCGGGGTAGTGCCCTGGAAGGAGGGCCTTTCCACGGAGACAGCGGATGGCTGGGAGCCGGCCCCGCATGCAGCGGGCCCTAACTGGCTGCAGAGAAGCGAGCTGCTTCGCAGGACGGAGCAGTGCCAGTTGGGCATCGTATGGCCGGAATACGCGGTGGCCAATTCGGGCACACTAGTGCTGCTTTCCCACGGAGGCAGCGGTCGGTCGGTCAGTTTGCTGACGGGTATTCTATTTGCGATATTCCATGCAGATCAACTGGTATCACGGATGGGAGAAGCCTTCGCCGGAATTAAGGAAAAGCACCCCGGCATGCAAGGCCTGCCCTCTTCCATCAATCTGATTACCGGCCCGAGCCGGAGTGCGGATATTGAGAATGACTTGACAATAGGTATTCATGGACCGGGCAAGGTTTGCGCCGTCATCCTGAAGTAGAGCAGTGACAGGGAGTACAAAATTGCTTCGAAGTAACCGTCAATTATTATGCCTCGTACCTCGAAATGAAAAAAGCGAATTGAAGTCCCGCATTGCTGACTATTTTCAACTGAACAAGCGGAACTAAAACTGCTTTACATTGGCCTTGTAATAGAGGAAAATAGAGGCAATAAGCCAAGAAGGAGTGATTCGATGTCAAAAAAGATTCTGATCATCACCGGAGACGCCGCTGAGTCCTTGGAGGTCTATTATCCTTACTACCGACTGTTGGAAGAAGGGTATGAAGCTGTGATTGCTTCCCCTACCAAGAAGGTTCTCCACACCGTCGTTCACGATTTCGTAGGTTGGGACACTTATACCGAGAAGCAAGGATATTTGCTGGAATCGCATGTTTCCTTCGATCAGGTCAATCCGGAGGAATATGACGGGCTCATTATTCCCGGAGGACGGGCGCCGGAGTATATCCGTATGGACAAACATGTTCCGTCCATAGTCGGCCACTTCTTTGCCGCAAACAAGCCGGTAGGAGTGATCTGTCACGCGGCTTTGGTTCTCAGTGTGCTTGAAGACAAGCAAATTTTCAGCAATCGGACGATGACGGCATATTCCGCTTGCCGGTATGATGTTGAAAGCTTGGGCGCCACCTATACGACAGAAACCCTTCATGTGGATGATAATATCGTGTCCGGCCATGCTTGGCCTGATTTGCCGGGATTTATGCGGGAATTTCTGAAGCTGGTACAAAAATAATATTTAGTAAAAAGAGGCCGTTCTTATGGGGAGCGGCTTTTTGTGCGTTCGGCAGACTATTCTCTGACGCAGGTAAAGTCCTGATGCACTGAAGTTAAGGATACGATTAGTTGATTCAGCACTTCGTAATTGAGTGGACCCGACTTCTGGAAGAGACAGATAGTCAGTCGGATGTTGAAGGCGTTTTCTTGCGCAGCTCTTGAGGAACATCTTACTATCAAGGAGAGGGGAAATACTGATGCAACATTTGATGAGGCGGCTATTGACGTTAGCTATGGCCGCTGCCCTTATATTGGGGATGGCATCTCCGGATGACAGAGTGAATGCCGATGGGGTGAACGAAAATTTAATATGGAATGGAGGTTTCGAAGCCTATAAAGAAGGCTGGGAGGATTGGGGAGCGACAACCGTTGTTGAAGATGGAGCATCCCACATGAGAGCGCTGCAAATCGGTCTCGGGGATGCGGGCAGTGAAGGCGGAATGGCCTGGTATATTGAAGCCAAACCGAACGATACCTTTAAAATTGGCGGTTGGGGTAAAGCTTCGGCAGGGGAGGTAGGCATACTGGGTATAAAAAGCCTGGGAGATAACGGCCCCATTGCCGGCGGCGCCAAAGAACTTCATTATACGGCGAGCGATTACGAATATAGGGAAATTTCTTTCACGGCGGTTCCCGGAACTACAGCGATTATGGTATACCTGTACAAAAACCCCGGACCCGGATATGTGTTCTTCGATGATATTGCCGCATATCCGACAACACCCGGTGATCCGAACCAACCCCCTCAGGAGGAAGCGGTATATATTCACAATCATGCTTATCTTCCCGAAGATTGGTTTTATCTCCCGCAAACCGATAGTCAAATCAGGGAGTATGTGAATCAGCTCAAACAGTATTATATCGAATACCAATTTGCGAATATCGGATTTTTGCGAGAGGATGGAACCTTGGATCCGAATCAAAGCAAAGAGCTGGGGCACTGGATTAAAGTTTCACGGGAGACGGATCCCGATCAGAAGATTATCGCTTGGATCAATGCGGACACCGTCAGACACGTACATGTCGGAACGGAAGAGCGTCCTGCCGGCGAAGAAGATAAACAGGCGATGCACCAGCGGATTATTCAATCCGTAAAGAATGCTGTGGATATTGGATTTCTGTATGACGGAAGGTACTACAAAGTGGATGGGATTCAATTTGATATCGAACCGCTTCGTGCCAAATGGAGGGACGATCCTGAATTATTGACATTATTACAGGGCATTAGGCAGGCTGTGGGTCCGGATGTCCATTTATCCATTGCAGGTCCGGCGTGGGACATAGTGTGGTCCAATGACTATATTACACAGCTGGCGAATATTATGGATATGCTGAATCCGATGATCTATGATACGAATGGGCCGGACAGTTGGAAACCGACGGTGACTCAGACGGCGGAAGAATATGAAGAATTGTGGAAGAACACAGCGCTGCGCTACAGTAATGCGATTGCGGCAAGCAGCAACCCGGATTGTCAATTCTCACCGATTATGCCGGCGTACGAGACGAAAGGTTATCTCGAAACGGATCCCGATGCGCCGGAATACGGCGAGTTTGTCATCTATCACGATCCGTCCATCGAGAATATTTATCATGCAGCCAGAGGCCTCAAACAAGCGATCGCCGAAGGAGCCGACGTTTACGGCTCGGGAATTTTCTGGTGGGGCACATTTATTATGACAGAGCCCGATCCGCGGGATCATCAGGATTATTCTCATGCGCGCGAGTGGTGGCTGACGGAGTGGGTTAATAATTCTACATCTAGCAATCCGCCAACTCCGACTGAAATAAATTCTTGATTAACGGCGGCTTCAAGCAAGGAATCGTTCCATAAGCAGGTTAGTGTATGGCTGTACATTTTATACGGATCATTTGGCATTCCCGCTCATAGAATTAGAGTAGAACCTTCTATGGGAAAGGGGTGTAGGCAGGATGGTCCTATTCATCATGATCATGCTTGTGGCCTTCGTATTCCTCGGTCTGTTATGTGTAGCGCTGGTGAAAGGGTTGCAAAAGGATTCTTATGACAGTGACGTTCGGAATCTATGGGAAGCTAATGATATTCAAAAAGACAAGATAGACTACGAGAAGTAGAAAGTCGGCCATCCAATGACAGCTTCAGCCTGCCGACCGTATGTATGCATGAAGACCGGACTTCCATCCTGCAAGGAGGCCCGGTCTTTCGGTTAAAGAGTTAATGAAGGGTGCGTATCTTCGCTAAGCCGCACTGCCGCTATCTGCCATTATTATAGGGAGCCTCTCTCTTTAATGTAATTTCACCGATAATCGGCAAATGGTCGGATGCCAACGTAGAGAGGACTTCCGGATGGGTCAATTCAACATTTTCCGATACAAAGATATAATCTATTCTTGATCTGGGCTTGTCCGCCGGAAAGGTAAAGGCGTCCCCTTGATCTTCGAAACCGTCTTTAAATAAAGTCTTCATCAATCGAATCTCTTCGCTTACCGGGAGGGCATTAAAGTCTCCGGTAATAATAGTTGTCCGATCATATTGGCTTGTAATCGCCAAGATTTCGTCGATTTGCGCGAGACGCTGTTCCGTCGTCAATCCCAGATGGGTGCTGTAGAACTGAATATGATTGCCCTTAACGTTGATGGTTGCTTCCAGTAAACCACGCTGTTCCTGGCCGAAGCTGCTTAACAGATGATTCTCGGAATGGATGATAGGGTATCTGCTCAGAACCGCCGTTCCATATTGCCTGCGCTTTCCTCCCGGCTCCAGCGGGTCCCTGTCCAGATTCGCGCCATAGATATAATGCATTCCCAGAGACTCGGCAAGTTTCTTGGCTTGATCTTCAAAATTGCTTCTGGCCGAATAATGACGATCCACTTCTTGAAGCCCGATTATATCGGCTCCCGATGCTCTGATTTCATTCGCTATCCGGTCCAAATCAAGCACCTGATCCATCCCGACTCCATGACGGATGTTGTAGGACATTACTTTAATCGTAACTTCCTTTCCCCGGCCTTCACCAGAGAGTGGTGCTGCTGCAGAGGGAGTGCCGTTTTCGGAGGCTCCCGCGGTGGTGACGAGCGAAGCCAGGAACACTAAAATCAGCAGAATAGAGGCCAACTTCTTCATTTTCACATTCCATCATCCTTTCTGTTAAAGCGTTTACATAATTACCGTCTTCTGGTGGATCGTTATCCCATCCCTCCCTAATCCTGTTAATTTCAATCCACTTTAATTATATCATTTGTCTGTTTTTTTAGTAGAGTTAATTTGTTGTCGCAACAGAATTTATAAATCAAGTTTCGTAAAGGGAGTGCACGATTTTAGATCATTCTCAACTTTTGATGATATTCACTTGTCAACGCATAAAAAAATGCACCGAACCGGAAATTCGATGCAAAAATGTAAAGTTTTTTGACAGGCTCAGCTTTTTAGAATATCGTCGATTCGCGTCAATTCCTCCGAACTGAAGTCCAGATTCTGAATGGCGGCGGCATTCTCTTCTATTTGACTGACACGGCTGGCGCCGATTAGGGCCGAGGTCACTTTTCCTTCACGCAGCACCCAGGCCAAAGACATCTGGGCCAGGGATTGCCCGCGTTCAGCGGCCAATTCGGCCAAGAGACGGACTTTAGCGATTTTCTCCTCTGTCACGTCTTTTTCTTTAAGGAACGAGCCTTCCTTAGCCGCACGGGAATCGGCCGGAATTCCTTTCAAATATTTGTTGGTCAGCAGTCCCTGCGCCAACGGGCAGAAGGCGATGCAGCCGGCCCCTCCATCCTGCAGAATATCCTGCAATCCGTCCTCAATCCATCGGTTAAACATAGAGTAGGAGGCTTGATGTATAAGGAGCGGGGTGCCTAACTGCTTCAGAATGCGGATGGCTTCGCGAGCCCGCTCTTCCCGGTAATTCGAAATTCCTATGTACAGTGCCTTCCCTTGGCGGACGATTAAATCCAGGGCGGCCGTCGTTTCTTCGAGCGGTGTATCGGGGTCGGGCCTGTGATGATAGTATATATCCACGTAATCGAGCCCCATTCTCTTCAGGCTCTGGTCCAGACTCGCCACCATGTTTTTCTTGGAGCCCCACTCCCCATACGGTCCAGGCCACATATAAAAGCCTGCTTTGGTAGAGATAATCATCTCGTCCCGATAAGCCCGGAGATCGGATTTAAGCACTCTGCCGAAGGTTTCCTCCGCAGATCCCGGCGGCGGCCCGTAATTGTTAGCCAGATCGAAATGGGTAATTCCAAGATCGAAGGCTTTGCGAATCATGGCCCTCGAATTTTCGTAGACATCGGCGCCCCCGAAATTATGCCACAGTCCTAATGAAATAGCCGGGAGTTTTATCCCCGATTGGCCGCAGCGGTTATAAATCATGGTTGAGTAGCGTTGGTTATCAGGCAAATAACTCAACTGGATTACCTCCTTTGTCTGAAGATTTCCTATTGCACGTTGTGTTAGCAGTTAAAAGAAAGAAGCTTTTAAACATGATAGCGTATAACTCAATCATTGAACAGGTGGAAATTTCCGATAGGATAGGGATATATTCAGATTTATTGAAGAACTGATAAGCTATGATATATACAGCGGCAATTAAAAAGAACAGTTGAAAAAATTACCAATATGCGTTACTGTTATGACTATAAAGTCATTATTTGAATATCAAATTCAGAATCTGTTTGGAGGCGCTTATAAATATATGGTGCAAAGGAAAGGTTCGTTGAAAGAACGGCAGCGTCAGGAAAGGGAGCAATACATCTTGCAGGCGGCGGAAGAAATCATGCTGGAGAAGGGTTACCACCATACGAGCATGGATGAAATCGCAGACCGGGTTGGAATTGCCAAGGGGACACTCTATTTGCATTTTACACGTAAAGAGGAACTGGCTTATGCATTGGTAGAGCCGAAGCTCAACATGTTTCTGGAAAGCGTGCAGCAAGCCCGGGCTTATAACGGTACGGCACAGGAGAAGCTGATTTATTTGTTGGAGAAAGAAATGTCAGGCGCATTTTTTCAGTTTATGCTGCGGAGCGATCCGGATTTGGCCTCTGTATTTAAAGCACAACAGCAGCGGATCGATGGATTGATTGCAGAGATATTTGGCGGTATAGGGAAGATTTTGGATGAGGGAAAGGAAGCAGGCCTCTTTGATCGGGAGCTTCCTAACGAGATGATGGCCTTTCAGTTTATAAACATGTTCGATCCGCATCTGTATCTGAAAATGGTGGAACAACAGCAAATGAGCAAAGAAACCTTTATCCGCCATGTTGCCAAAGTCTATCTGCGCGGAATTGAACGTTGATAAAGGAGGTGCTGCCCCGAGCAAATTACCCCTTCGCTTCAGACTGTTGTTCTTTCCATGTTGTAATCGAGTCTTACAAAATAGGAGGAGATACAATGAAACAGGAAGCGCTTAACATTACCGGGTACGCGGATCAGTTCAGTGTAATGCCGGGGGAACAGGTCAAGGTTATGGTCAGTACGACAAGCAAAAGCTATAAGGTGAACGTCGTTCGTCTATGCGGCGGGCTGATGGATGCGGAGAGCGATGATTTGCCCGTGGAGACTGTGCAAGCCGAGTGCAATCGAGTCTATCCGGGGCGCGTACAGGAAATCGAGGCAGGTTCCTATGGCGAATTGCCGGTTCCCTCCGATTGGATGCAGGGCGGAGAATTCACGGTTCAACTATGGGCTTGGCCGACTTTGACGACAGGGGCGGTACATCCGCAGACGCTCTGGTCCGTGTCGGCGACGAACGGCACGGCCGGAGGACGGCTTGTCCTTGAGCAAGATGGTCAACTCGCGCTGTTGCTTACAGACTGTGCGGGGCAGTCGGCGGTTGTTCGTACGGAGCGGCCTCTTATGGCGAAATCGTGGTATTTTATCGCTGTACGTTATTCGGCCGAATCAGGAGAAGCGGCACTGTTGATTGATCATCAGGATCAATGGATGCCCGAACGGGATAGGCAGTTTATTAAACGAAAAGCAGCATTGGATTTCTCAAATTTGTTAACGGGTGCAGTCGTGCTGGCCGCTCAATATCAGGAGGGCAGGAGACAGCATTATTATAACGGCAAGCTGGAAAACCCGCGTTTTTTTCGTACTGCTCTGGATGATGAACAGCTCGAAAAGCTGTATTCAGCATCGGAACTTTCGGCAAGTATGAGAGCAGAATGTGCGGCATGCTATGATTTCAGTCAATTTATTTCGTCCAGCCGCCTAATCGACTGTTCGGGCGGACAAAATGACGGCCGGTTATATCAAGCGCCGGCACGAGCGGTGACAAGTCATAATTGGACAGGTGAATATGCGAGCTTTAAAGAGGCTCCCGACCAGTATGCCGCTGTTCATTTTCATGACGACGATTTATGCGATGCGGGCTGGGATGCCGATTTTGTCTGGAAAGTGCCGGACGAACTGCGGAGCGGAGTCTACGCTTTTCGTTTGGAGACGGAAGCCAGCGTCGATTATGTGCCATTGTTTGTACGTCCGGGCAGACAGACTGCCAAAGCAGAGGTCGTCTATTTGGCCCCAACTAATACGTATCTGGCTTATGCGAACGAACGACTGTATGAGCAGGCTCAAGCTTATATGGGAGACGATTATGTGCTTCCGGAGCAGGACCGGTTTCTGTCCGAGCATCCGGAGTTGGGCAAATCGATCTATGACTTGCATAATGACGGCAGTGGTGTACAGTACAGCTCCCGCTTGCGTCCGATTTTGAATATACGGCCTCATTACCGCAATTGGCGTGCAGTAAGGCATTTTTCAGCGGATTTATATATAACCGGTTGGCTGGAAAGGCGGAAGCAGCCTTATGATGTCATTACGGATGAAGATTTGCATCGGGAAGGGCAGGAGCTTCTGGCATCTTATAAAGTGATTATTACGGGCAGCCACCCCGAATATTGGACGCGTCCGATGCTTATTGCGCTAAAGCAATATTTGGCTGCCGGCGGTCGGCTGATGTATTTGGGCGGGAACGGGTTTTATTGGGTAACCAGTCTGGATGCAGACCGTTCTTACTTGCTTGAAGTACGGCGTGGCAATGCCGGTACAAGATCGTCTGATACACCGCCGGGGCAAATCTATCATAGTACAACCGGCGAGCCCGGGGGCTTATGGCGGCATTACGGTTTTGTGCCGCAGAGCATCGTCGGAGTTGGTTTTTCTGCGCTGGGCGGTATTAACGGCTGCGGATACAAGCGGCTTCCGGACAGTCATGATCCGGCGGCGGCGTTTATATTCGAAGGGATCGGGGAGGATGAAATCATCGGCGATTTCGGTCTCGTTATGGGCGGAGCGGTAGGGGATGAAATTGACCGCTTCGACCATGAATTAGGTACGCCCAAACATGCGCTGCGATTGGCGACCTCGACCGGTCTGGACGATTACTATCAAGTAGTCCATGAAGATTTGCTGTTCACAGCGCCGGGGCAAGGGGGGCTTGAAAGCCCGCTCGTGCGTGCCGATATGACCTATTTTGATATTGCCGGCGGCGGTGCGGTTTTCTCCGTTGGTTCCATTAACTGGGCGGGCAGTATAGCCTGGAATAATTACGATAATAATGTGGTCCGAATTAGTGATAACGTATTGCGCCGTTTCTTGTCATAATGGCCGTGGCACTCCTCCTGACAAGGCGTCTTGGTTCCGAAATGTTGGTGTGGGGCTGTTCTGAACAAAAAATTGCTTGTATTGCAGGAAATTTCAGAATATAATATTAGTTAATATTTGGTATGTGTAACTGGCGCACGTGGTGAACCACGAGGAAGCACATATGACGTTATAGCCGTTCGCCTGGGCAAAGTATTTGATCCCTAATCGGGGTCAAATACTTTTTTTTGTTAATGAAGGAGGAGCAGCAAGCTATGGGAATTTGGTTAACCGGGCAAGAGGCAGCGGATCGCATCCGAAAGGCAGTTGCTGAACAGGCAGGAAGAGTGAGGGAGCAGCGGGGGATAGAAGTAAAGCTGGCCGTTATTCTGGTGGAAGGGGACCCGGCTTCCCTGGCCTATGCGAAGGCTAAACAGCGGTGGGCTTCCCGGCTTGGTATAGCGTTCGAATGGATACGCCTCCCATCCGGAGTAACGGAACAAGAACTGATGGGAATCATTGATACGTTAAATAGGGACGATGGGGTTCACGGAATTCTGTTAGAGCTCCCTCTCCCACGGCACTTGTCCTCCAAAGCGATAATCGAGGCGATTTCGCCATGGAAGGACGTGGACGGATTGACCTCTTCCAACCGGCTGGCTAATCAAACCGGAGCCCCAGGACTATATCCGGCTACACCGTTATCCTGTGTCCGGCTTCTGGAAGATTACGGCTATGAGCTAAAGGGAAGACATGCTGTCGTGGTGGGGCGCGGGGAGACCGTAGGAATGCCGCTCCTTCATTTGCTGCTGCGGAAGAATGCCACCGTGACCGTGTGCCATTCGTATACTCCCGATCTGTCCGTCCCGCTTCGCCAGGCGGATTTTGTATTTGCCGCTGCGGGGCGTCAAGGATTAATAACGAAGTCTATGGTCCATCCCGATCTGGTCGCGATAGATGCGGGAATTAATGAAACAGACAGCGGGGAGTTGAAGGGGGACGTGGACTCCGGGGCGATTCTTCGCTTGCAGGCGTTATCGCCGGTTCCGGGAGGGGTAGGAACGCTGACAACGGCCATTCTATTTGAAAATGTTATAAAAGCCTTCGAACTGCAGCATGGTAAGAAGCAGCAGAATTTTATAAGAAAGGGGGGAGTATAGAAATGAGCTTGATGGATCAATCCGTTCGCTCCTTCGTCCAAGCGGCTTCATCCCGTACACCGACTCCGGGTGGAGGGAGCGTCGCGGCTCTGGTTGCTGCGCTGGGAGCGGCCATGGGCTCGATGGTTGCCCACTTTAGCCAGGGGCCTAAATTTGCCTCCCATTCGGAAGAAATGGAGCACATGATCATCCGGATGAAAGCGGATATCGATCAATTCGAAAGCCTTCTAGAGGAGGATGTTCACTCGTTCGAAACTTATATGTCCGCCGCCCGAATGTCAGGACAAACCGAGGAGCACAAGCAAGCCAAACAGGCTGCATTGGCCTCCGCCTCGGTACTGGCCACCGAGGTTCCTGTCAGGCTGATGCGAAGATGTCTGGCTTCCATGGAAACAATGGAAGGGATAGCCGGGAACGCGAACCGCAGGGTATTATCCGATCTTGGAATAGCCGTCTATCTTCTGGAGGCGGCTGCCCGCTCCGCATGGATTACAGTTGCCATCAACCTTCCCGGCCTGCAGGAGGAGAAGCTGAAGGAACAATACGGAAGGGAATGTGCACAAATCATCGGCCGGATCGAATCGATCCGGGCCGGCATGTTGTCCACCATCCATTCAAGGATAAACGAATGAGCTTTACATGGGAGAACGCAAATACCTCATATCGGAAGGATTAACGATAGAATCCCTCCTGTTTACCACTATTAGACTGCCTAGCCTAAAAAGCAGTCATCAAAAGTGCTTTGTTAGGCTAGGCGTTAACAACCGGCTGCTCGGAAAGCAGCTTCTCCAGATGTCGGCAGCAAGTATCCAAATCGGTCACTTGAGACCAATATAATTTCAGTTCCTCGCGAATTTGCTTCAGCAGCGGTCCGGATAACCCAAGCTCGGAATGCATCTTAAAGCTGGGAATGATTTCCCGATACAGCTGAAATCGGGAAGGCTCAGCCGCTTCATGCGGTTGTACCATGCGGGCTCCTTGTGCTGCAGGGCTTGGCGAACGTTTCCCCCGGCCGGCCACTGCATCCCGGATGTCGGTGCGGCCCGTGCGTTCAGCCGCCCTCTTCATCGCCGGGATGCTTAAAGTCCGATGGCGTATAACGGTTTGCGCTTCTTGGGAGGTCAGGTAATGTACCAGCGTCTTCGCTGCTTCCTTATTGGCCGATTTGGCAGAAACGGCCAGTCCGATCACCAGGTTGAGCGTCTTGGAAGTTTTCAACTGCGGAAGAGGCGCAATGTCAAAGCGAAACGATGCATTGCGGAATTCGTTCAGGACGAAATAGGTGGTCATCACCATGGATACTTTGCCCTGACGGAACAAATCGTCCGCCTCCAGATCACTCTGTGAGAGAAAGGAAGACAAGCCTTGGTGGCTGATGATATCCCTGCTCATCTGTATGGCCTCCCGCACATCCGGATGGCGGAAGGAAACAGGCCCGGTATCTTCCGGGCGAATCCATTGTCCGCTCTGAAGAAGGAAGATCGGCCAGCGGTTGTCCGATAACGCATGATAATAAAACCCTACCCGATTACTGCGGTTGGTGATCTGGTGAGCCACATCCATAAGCTCATTCCAGGTCCAGCTGCTGTCGGGTTCAGGGAGGTCAAATTCTTCGAAGTGATCTTTGTTATAGCAAAGAATGACCGGAGAGAAGACGAAAGGAACTGCACGCAGCCGTTTGCCGTCTTGAAAAGCGGGAAGAAGGAACGGATACGTATCTTCCGGCGGCTGCAACGGCTCCAGCAGCGCAAAGCTGCCATCTCTCTCATGGAATTCGGAGAAGGATTGATTGTTAAACATAGCAACATCAATCAATCCGGATTGAAGGTAATGCTTCATAAGCTGCAAATCGTCGAAATGGAAGGGGATTGGAATGAGCTCCACCTGGATCCCCGGATGCCGTTCATGAAAATAATCTATCAATGTACTCAATTCCGCCTGTTTATGCATCGATGGGTAATAGCCGAAACGGATAGTAGTATTCGAGGTATAATCCGGGTTAAGCACTTTATTACCGATGCGCGGTATTTTCTGCACATATCCTTCCGTCACGAGAATATCCAATCCTTTCCGGACGGAATGCTTGCTGAGGTTATACTGCTCTGCCAGCTCAAGCTCCGAGGGCAGAAACTGACCGTTCTTAAATGCTCCGCTCCGGATGCTGTCCCGGATGCTTGCCATCATCTCTTCCAACTTGGAACGAAGCACCGATTGTTTGGTTTTACGACTCATTTAGCAACCTCCCGAACCGACCTCAAACTGATACAAATCTGGTTGTTTATCTATATTATTCAAAATATCCTCTGCAATTTCTAGTATAGCCCCTTTCAAATCGCTTTTCAATCCAATTATAACGGGAGCGACTTCCAAGTCGTTTCAACTGCAAGGTTGGATTTATCCCGACTTCCAGCTTATTGTGGATAACAAATTTTTCAATATTCAATATTGACAGCGCTTTAATTGACTCGTTATAATTCAACCAGATACGTATCAGAATTATAGTGTTTGTTATTTTTCCTTTTGAGGCCAAATGTGATTGTTATTCATTTTTACGGGGAGGGGTTTATTGTGAGATTCAAAAAGCATGCTTTAATCTTTACGGCCGCAGTAACGCTGACGGTAGCCTGTTCGTCCGGGGGGACAAAGACAGAACCCGGGGATTCCGCCAAGGAACCGGAAGAATCAGACAAGGACCGTCAAATAAAAATTACGGCCATGAAGTTCGGTTACGGGGAATTGCCGCCTAATGACAGCCCGGGCCTGCAAATGATTAACGAGAGATTTAATGTCGATTACCAGGTTAATCAGGTGCCCGTCGGCAGCTACAGTGAGAAGCTGAGCGCAGTCCTGGCATCCGGAACCATCCCGGATGTAGTTGCTTTCGAGGCGCCGGATATATCGAACCGGTATCCTAAATTTGCCCGGCAGAATGCTTTTCTCGCATTGGATGATTATATTGACGACTATCCGTCGCTGGCTCTCGTTCCTGATTTTATATGGGATCAATTCAGAGTGGACGGAAAAATCTACGCGATTCCCAAGTATTATCCGCGATTCGGTTTTTTACCGATGATCCGCAAGGATTGGCTGGATAATCTGGGGCTGGAGGTTCCGACCAACTATGAAGAATTGAAGCAGGTCGCCATCGCATTCACGAAGGGGGATCCGGATGGCAACGGCAAGAACGATACATACGGCATAGCCCTCGGCCAGAACATTAACCCCAATTATAACCTGGGAGCCTATTGGGATCCCAACGCCTGGTATCATAAAAACGATAAGGGCCAATTCATTCCGGGATGGATCTCCGAAGCGCGCAAAGAAATGATCGAGTGGTTTGCCGATTTGTATGAAGAAAACGCCGTCACTCGCGACTTTGCCAGTCTGGATTGGAATGCAACCAATAAAGAGTTTTATTCCGGCAGAGCGGGCATCTTCATCGGCACTCCCCGCGGAATGATCAATGCGAACGCCGATAGCCTGGTACAGCTGGATCCCAATGCGGAATTCACATTTATGGCTCCGGCCGTCGCTCCGGACGGATCCCAAGGACTCACCTCCAGCAGCGGCTTCGTAGGATTCATGACGATTTCGGCGGAAGCCGGCAAGGACGAGGAGAAGGTTCGGCGCATATTGGAAATGACCGAGCTGGCCAGAACGGTGATTCCGGAAGACCGGATGAATCCGGATAACCCCGATTTCGATTTCTTGATGGGAGGGGAAGGCAAAGCCTATGACATGGTGGACGGGAAGCCTGTAGCGAAGGAAAACGCCTTGAAGGACGGATTGCGTCCTACCTCTTATTTGTTGGATGACGTTCCGTGGCCGGAGAAAGATTCGGATAAGGTTTATAAGTACAGCAATCCAATTCTCGATGCCGTCGTCCAGGATATGCTTAAGGTGCATGGTGAGAGCAAATTTTACGGTTCTCCGCATTATGCCGCACCGTCACCGACTTATCTGGAGAAGGGGAATGAATTGACCCAATTTCTGATCGATGAGCAATCGAAAATGATTGCCGGTCAACGTCCGGTCAGTGACTGGGATAAGATGGTCGACGAGTTTATGAAAAAGGGCGGGGACAAGTGGATTGAGGAAGTGAACGCCGGGATTACCATCCAAGATCCTAAGGAAGCATGGGATTGACCTGCCTGTTGATGGAGGAATGGAATGAGAACGAATGAGTATTCTCTTAATTCAGGGGTTTCTGCACCGCAGAAGCCCCGTATATGGCAACTAATATGGCGCAAGAGATATGGATACCTGCTTATTTTGCCCGGACTGCTTTATTTTCTTGTTTATCGTTACGTTCCTATGCTGGGCTCGGTCATAGCCTTCCAGGATTTTAGCCCGTTCCTCGGATTTACGGAGAGCCCCTGGGTCGGCTTCAAACACTTTGCCAAAATATTTGAGGATGCCGAAGTGGTCCGGGTTCTGTGGAATACGCTCGTGCTTTCGTTTTTGCAGATCGCTTTTGCCTTTCCGGCGCCGATTATCTTGGCACTTATGCTGAATGAAATTCGCAATGGGGCCTACAAAAGAATTGTGCAATCGATTATTTATTTGCCGCATTTTTTATCTTGGGTCATTGTTGTCGGGATTTTTATTATTTTCCTGCGCGGCAGCGGTCTGATCAATACGTTTTTGACTCTCAAGCTTGGCATAGGCCCGATTGATTTTCTGACCGATCCGATTTATTTCCGGCCACTCATTATTATTCAGGTTATCTGGAAAGAAGCGGGCTGGGGAACAATTATTTTTCTTGCCGCCTTATCGGGCATTAATCCGAATTTGTATGAAGCGGCCGTGATGGACGGGGCAAACCGCTGGCGGCAATTATGGCATATTACGCTGCCCGGAATCCGGAGCACGATCGTTATTCTGCTCATCCTGCGTCTCGGCAATGTGCTGGACAGCGGATTTGAACAAATCTTTCTGATGCTCAACTCCTTCAATATGGAGATTGGCAACGTACTGGACACTTACGTTTATTTTAAAGGAATTCATCAATCCGATTACAGCTTTGCAACCGCTGTAGGCTTGTTTAAAGGAGTTATTGGTCTGGTGTTGGTCGTGGCGGCCAACTGGCTGGCCAAACGGTTCGGCGAGGAAGGAATATACTGACCGACTCCCGGCCTTCCTGGTGCAACCTGCACAGCAGCGGTAAATTGTAAATAAAGGAGACGCTACTCATGCTGCATCGTTCCTGGTCAGACCGATTAATAGACGGGATTAACATTGTGCTGCTGGGGATTATCGGTCTGGTGATGCTCCTGCCCTTCTTGTATATTTTTTCCGTCTCGTTCTCGAGTATGAAAGAGTATATTTCAAGCGACTTGCTGCTCTGGCCGAAGGAATGGGTGCTGGATGCCTATCAGTATATTTTTGGCTCCAGCTCGTTTATCCGTTCTTTGGGAGTGACGGTCTTCGTCACGGTGACGGGTACCGCATTTAATCTGCTGTTTACTTCCGCCATGGCTTACGGCCTGACCCGGAGATTGGTCGGACAATCCTTTATCCTGTTTCTGGTTTTGTTTACGATTTTGTTTTCTGCGGGAATGATCCCGTCCTATTTGATTGTCAAGGAGACCGGATTGCTGGACAGCTTGTGGGCATTGATTATCCCGGCGGCGATTGCGCCGTTCAACCTTATTGTGATGCGTCAATTTTTTCTGAACATTCCTGAAGAATTGAACGAGGCGGCCTTCATAGATGGAGCTAACGAGCTGCAAACATTCGCCCGCCTGATTCTGCCATTATCCAAGCCGGCGCTGGCTACGTTTTGTCTGTTCTATGCCGTCGGGCATTGGAATAACTATTTTGCCGGAATTTTATATTTGAACGATCCCACCAAATGGCCGATACAGGTCGTACTCCGCCAAATCGTAGTTTTGAACGATCCCGTAAATTCACTGGGGGCGGTAGAAATGCTGATGGAGAATCCTCCTCCGCCGGAAACGATTCAAATGGCGGCGATATTGGTGGCGACCGTACCTATTTTGATCGTATATCCGTTTTTACAGAAGCATTTCGCCAAAGGAGTTATGATTGGTTCGATCAAGGGGTGAAGGTGAATAGATCATCTCTTATTATCGAAAAGGAGCAATGGAGAGAAGGAGAGAGACCATGACCATAAAATATGCGGCAACAGCTGTGGAAAGACAAATCAAAATAACGGAAGAGGCCGGCCGGATAGAAAATTTGGGGGCCCCGATCCACAATTCAACCTCTCATGCCGCCGTGTTTACGAAGTCTGAAGACGGCCGCGACATTATGTACCTGTCGCTGGATGGATCAGCAGGAGAAGATGCGCGTCTGGGGACGATTGATCTGAATGAGGAGCGGCTAGTACATATTCTCCCGATGCCCGGTGCGATGGGAGGCTTCTCGATGACCAAAGCGGGAGATGAGAGCATTTATGTGGCAACCCATAATCAGGGGAATGTTTATCGCTATACCCCATGGAATCGCAAGCTGGAGGTGCTAGGGAGGCCCACGCCGGAAACGACATTCGGATATGCCTTGACCTCTGTCGGCGAGGATGCAGTGTTCGGCGGCACTTATCCCGGCGCGGTATTCTATCAATACCGCCCGGGGGAAGGCTTCAAGCTGTTCGGCTCCCAGCCTTTCGAGCCGGGTGAGCACTATGTTCGCAGTCTTGCTCATTGGCCGGAAGCGGGGGTAACGTATGTCGGGATCGGCTCTCATCCCCGGTTGAAACGATTTAATCACCGCACGGGTGAAGTTAAGGAGCTGCTTCCGGAGGCGTACTACAACGACGAGTTTGTCTATGATCTTAATATCGAAGGAGGCAAATTATTTGTTCGTCTAAATCCTTCCAACCGGCTGCTTGTTTATGATTTGAGCATGGACGATAGCGGGAAATGCACAGAAAAATTCGAGCGGGAAGTGCCGGGGGTCAACAGTTTGGGAGTATCCCCATTATACGCAGGGGCGGTGTACTATACGTATATCGGAAAGCTGTACCGCTATGAGCTGGACAGCGGCCGGTCGGTTTCGCTGGATGTCGATACAACCATCTTGCCGTTTAAACTAGATTTTGTGGAGCTGGCGGATCAGCAGCAGTTTCCGGGCAAAACATTGGTTGGGGTCGGATCGCGGCTGGGGCGGACGAGATTGTTCAAATACAATCCGCAGAACGGGAATCTGAGAATCTCCGATTTGGAGATTGAAGGGGTTCCGACCAATGTTCAAAGTATAGCAACGGCTTCGGACGGCAGGCTGTATATCGGGGCGTTTCTGGTGGGGGGGACGTCGATCTTTGATCCGGAATCCGATACCTTTACGGAGTATAAAGGGGTGGGACAAACCGAAAATACGGCTGAGCTGGACGGCCGCTTGTATTTTAGCGCGTATCCTCACGCTAAACTGTTCGAGTACGATCCGGCGAAGGAGTGGACTTTGTCCCGTCACACAGATGAACCTAACCCGCGTCTGCTGTTTGATTTATCCGCGGAAGAGCAGGATCGCCCATATGGTTTGGCTGTCGGAAGGGGCAAGCTCTATATCGGGACCATATGCGGATATGGCAAGCGGGGCGGGGCCATTATCAGTTATGATCCTCGGACGGGAGAGCGCTGCGTATATCGGAATCCGCTGCCTGATCTCAGTATTGTCGCCCTGGTATACGCTAATGACAAGTTATATGCGGGAACGAATATTTGGTGCGGACTTGGTATAATGCCTTCTCGCAAGGAGGCGGAATTGCTCGTTTTTGATCCGGAGCGGGGAGAAGCGCGCGGAATTCCGCTGCCCGTCCCAGAGCTTAGAGCCATTACGGCTCTGATCGAAGGACAGGATGGGCAATTGTGGGGGATGGCCGAAGGCTGGCTGTTCGTCTTCAATCCAAGAACAGAAACATATACCCACATGGCCCATTTGTTTCCCGAAATAGATTATCGCGAGTCCATCTGGAGAGATGCGTCTCTGAAGTTCGGAAGAGACGGCAGGCTGTATGGCACGATTCAAGGACGATATTTTTTCGCGTATGATCCGGATCACAGGAAGCTCGATATTATTGCAGAGGACGGGGCGAGGTTTCTGGCGGACGATCGCCAAGGACGGCTGTATTTCTCGGATGGAAAAACAAGAATAAGACGGTATTCTCCACAATAATAACTTAAGGCTCCAGATTAAACTTGCGGCGATCGAATACACCTGTCCGGAATGTGAAGCTGGCTGGGCCAGTAAAAAATATTAATAAAGAAACGGAGGAGAAGCAGTGAAGAAACGAATCATATGGTCTGTCCTTTGTACGTTAATAGCAGCGATGGGATGGGGAGGAGTAGGAGCGACATCGGATACCGCTTATGCGGAATCCGCTCGCTCCGGACATTTCGAAAATTTGGGAACCGCTATCAAAAGGGTTGTCGGCATCGGAGGAACGCCCTTCTACGGAACGGACGGGACCCCCTACATAAGTGCCGCCGTCAATGGTGTTCCTGCGCAGTTGGCCGTGTTGAATGCTTTAACGCTTGATGTGGAGAAGGTGCTGGATATCCCCGACACGACGAGCACCTCTACGGTCCTCACTGCCCAGGATGGAAGCGTGTACATTGGAACAACGGGAACCGGGGAGGTGTACCGGTATGTTCCGGATTCGGAAGGATTGGAGTTCATCGGCAAGCCGATTCAGGGGGAAACCCATATTTATGCCTTGGCGAACGGCCCGGACGGCAAATTTTTCGGCGGGACTTATCCTGGCGGAAAGCTGTTCGAATATGATCCGGCTTCAGGGGAGTTCCGGGATCTGGGCAGCCCGGTTGCCGGCGAAAAATATGTTCGTAAGCTGGTCTACGATGAGGAACGCAGTCTGCTGATCGCCGGGACCGGGACCAACAATCGATTGGTTGAGATCGATCCGGCAACGGGAAGTGTCTCCGAGAACTGGATGCCGGAGGAATTGGCGGTCGAGGAATACCCGAACAGTATAGATTTAATTGGCGACAAGCTGTTTATCCAGTTGAACAAAAGCTCGACGATGCTGGTGATGGATAAATGGAGCAAGCAAATCGAGCAGCGGCTTCAAGGGGTATCCGCACATGTCATCCCGTCCCCAGACGGAAAACAGGCGTATATGTTTGCACCAGGGGATGCGTATCTGCACGTTTATGATTTCTCTACAGGACTAATCGAGCCCGTTGCAAGGTTAGGGCGCTTTAACAGTTGGAAATCGGCGACTATTATCAATACGGGCAGTGCTCAAAACCCCGATTATACGCTATCCGCCTGGATGGGCTATAATGCCGCCCTTACTTATCAATTTTCCTCGGGGACGATCAGGAGTACCACTGTGGATGTTCCCGGCCAGCCTATCGTTATCAATTCGATCGGCAGCGGACCGGACGGTCGCATCCATGTGTCGGGGGTGCAAGGAGGCAATGCCATCTATGATCCCGAATCCGGCATTATGGAGACCTATACGTCGGGGATGAGCCAGGCTGAAGCAATGACGTCCATTGGAGATATGATGTACTTCGGAATTTATCCCCAGGCGAGAATCTCGCAATTCGATACCACTCTTCCCTGGGGAGGGGGCAATCCGCAGGAAATCGCCAAGCTTCCCGCAGATTCGCTTCAGGATCGGCCTTTTGGCATGATCGGTGTGGAGGAGTATGGCAAGCTGTTTCTCGGTACCGTTCCCCAGTACGGTCAATTAGGCGGGGCTTTCGCGATCTATGATCCGAAGGATGGAAACCTGCTGACCTATCGTCATTTGGTCAAGGATCAGAGCATCGTAACTTTAGCTTATAAAGATGGGAAAATCTATGGCGGTACTTCCATCTGGGGGGCTTATGGGGCTCCGGATCCAACTGCACAGGAAGGGAAAATGTTCATCTGGGACATTGCAAGCGGGCAGAAGGAGTCGGAACTCTCTCCGGTGGCCGGCAAGCAGGCCGTTACCTCTTTGATCGTCGGACCGGATGGGAATATATGGGGATTCGATGAAGGAGTGCTCTTTATCTACGATACCCAGGAGAAGAAGGTTATCCATGAGCAGGAATTATTTCCGGTACGCTATGCCGGCACCGTATGGCGGGATGCCACTCTGCTCGTTGGTAAAGACGGTGATGTCTATGGTACGGCCAGAGGAAAGCTGTTCCGGATCGACGGTGCTACGAAACAAATGACGATGATTGACGAGGCGGGACATTTCGACGGTCTTGCCCAGGATGAATACGGGAACCTGTATATGCGATCCATGATCGAAGGCAAGAAGCATGAATTGTGGAAGTACACCAGCCCGTCATTGGCGCTGGCTGCCCTCCGGGATAAGGAACGGGAAGGGGAGGTGAAGCATCAGCTGAGCGCCCAGATCAGGAACAGCCTGCGGCAGGCTGCGCATCACGGCTCTATCGGTAATCAGGCTGAAATGCTCCAGCACGGGGATAAGGCTCTGCAATTGATGCAGAACGAAAGCGAATGGATCAGTGAACGGGCCCTTCAAGAGCTGGAGGCGGGCGTTCGGACAGTGACAGAGCTCTTCAGCCGTCTGGCCGAATGAGTCCTATGAAACAAGCTGCCGCTCTATATTCGCGGCAGCTTGTTTCTGGAATCCCCGGGCAGAGCCGTTTAAAGGAAAGCCTGTCGTTAAGCCTCTGCACGAGTCTATTAATTTTGGTATAGTACGTTATTACGATTGGTTCGCTCCTCCAGGGGGCCTTCAGAGAGACAGACCCGCTATTAGTGTTTCCGCGCGGCACTCGCCCCTCCGGAGAAGCTAGCGAAGCAGTTCTTCCACTACTTTCTTCCCCGTATCTTGCAAAGCCTTCTCATGTACCCTGACCTTGTGCGCTTCTTCCTGAATATAGTATTCATATGTCAGTTTACCTGGTACGTTGTCATTGGTTGCCATAGGCATCGTCATCTGTCCATCGTCAAAACGCGCCTTCAGCTTGACGAATTCTTCGCGAATTTTCAGCTGAATCTCCTTCAGCGGCTTCAAGTACAATTCTGAAAAATGAAGCTCGAGGAGAG
This sequence comes from Paenibacillus sp. SAFN-117, assembly GCF_051966115.1. Classification (NCBI taxonomy): domain Bacteria; kingdom Bacillati; phylum Bacillota; class Bacilli; order Caryophanales; family Paenibacillaceae; genus Paenibacillus; species Paenibacillus sp. SAFN-117. The sequence goes on along the minus strand of NZ_JBQCLK010000003.1, from coordinate 97,743 downwards.
TGTTCTCATCCTGCTCCAGCATACTTTGGACGAAGTCAAGAATAATATAGTCTTTGATTAGCTGTTGTTGTTCCGGTGTCGGATTCATGGCTAACCCTCCCTATGATTTCTGTGTTAAGGATCGGCCGGTGCCTCTCTTAGCGATAAGCGTTGCTGCTTGCGCTGTTATATTGCAACTCTTTTAAAGTATTCGCAATGCAAAGCCGATTTCCTTCCTTAGGCGGCATTTTTTCATAAATAGGAAACTTTTCTCCTAAAGCTTCACTTTTTAAATTTCCGGCTTTCCATACAATATAAGTAGATAAGCCTCACGGGCTTATATTGAACTTCAGGAAGGGGAAGGATCGATGTCCGTACTTGGAATGAGCGCGTTATCGTTCGCTGCGGTAGCGCTGCTTACCCCGCTGTTGATTGTTGCGCTGAAGAGCCTGCGGTTGACGCAGCCCATCCGCAAGGAATTGCCGGCGGGACAGCAGGCCAAGCGAGGAACCCCGTTAATGGCCGGGCTGATTCTGATTATCGGGGTGTGGGTGACGCTGGTTACCCAAGACGAACCATTAGCCCGTTTAGTGGCCACTGCCTTTATTCTCTTCGGCGGAATCGGCTTTCTGGACGACTTCAAGAAGGCTTACTTCCAGAACCCGGACGGCTTGTCCGGCAAGATGAAATTGCTGCTGCAATTTATAGCGACCGGCTGGCTGATCTGGGAATGGTCCCGCCTATCCCCTCTCGATCCCTCTATTATTATAACGGATCGTCTGGAACTCGCGCTGCCTTCGGCGGCTTACATAGTGATCATCCTGCTGTTCATCGTCGGGACGGCGAACGCGGTAAACTTCACGGATGGTTTGGACGGTTTGCTTATCGTAGTTTCCATTCCCACCTATCTGTTCTTCTTCGCAATATCGGACAGGCAAGAAGTGCAGGCTTTTGCCTTGATTATGGTCGGCTGTCTGCTCGGGCTTCTTCTGTACAATGTATACCCGGCGAAAGCATTCATGGGAGATACCGGTTCTTTAGCGATCGGGGGCTCTCTGTCTTTCCTCGCGGTGATCGAGAAAATGGAAATCATAATTCCAGTGCTTTTTCTCGTCTATTTCGCAGAGCAGCTATCCGTTATCCTTCAAGTTTGGTACTATAAGCGAACCCGGCTCAGATTATTTCGGATGGCACCTATCCATTATCATTTCAGTCTGAAATATGGCTGGAAGGAATCGAAAATCGTGCTGGTGTTCGGAGCGGTGTCGCTCTCCTCAGCCTTCATCTGCTGGCTGTATGTTCTGCTGTTTTTTCCATAAGCAAAGACAATAGATCCGTCCGGAAGATTCCCGCCCGTTATTTATGACAAAGTTATGAATTTTCCCGATGAAGAGCTTAGCATGAGAGGATGCATATTCCTTTTTCACCGACAATAAGGTAGACTGATAGTATACATTTAGGACTATTACAGTGAAATGAGGGAGAAACGATGAAGCTGGAACAGGATAAATCATATAGCCCGTTTAATGGATTAGGGTTGGTTGTCTTGCTGGTTGTTATATTGTTGGCTTCACCGATTATTTATTTTGTAATCCAAATGCTTATTGGCAACGAGCATGTTTTCCTTAAAGAAGGAGTTCACTATTAAGCTGGAGGCTTCTTGGCCGGAACCCGCTTAGGTTATCTATACCAGAAGTGCAGACTCAAGGATGCTCCGGAGAACCGGGGCCTTGAGTTCTTTTTTATTTCTTGGAGGCTCCGTTAATGAAAGGAAGGCTAGAATGATTGTCACGATGATTGCAGCGATGGATCGTAACCGGGTGATCGGTCTGAACAACGATATCCCTTGGAAGCTTCCCCGGGACCAGGCATTTTTTAAGCAGACGACGATGGGGCATCCGGTCATCATGGGCAGGAAAAATTATGAATCGCTGGGCAGACCTTTGTCTGGGCGCCGGAATATCGTTCTGACGCGGAAGGCGGAATATACGGCGGAGGGATGTGAAATGGCGCATTCGCCGGAGCAGGCCTTAAGGCTTGCAGAATCGGAGGCCGGGCAGGAGGTATTTATTATCGGGGGAGAGGAAATATACCGGATGTTTCTTCCTATTGCCGACCGTCTGATTCTGACGATGATTGATCATGAGTTTGAGGGAGACACTTATTTTCCCGAGGTGGACGGGGAGGCATGGAAATTGCAATCAGCCGTCCCCGGTGTAACGGATGAGCGGAATCCGTATCGGTACTGTTTCTATACATATGAGAAAATAGCGGGCCGTGCACGGGAGGCCTGAGGTCTGGCAAAAGAAATCTGCGATTGCGCCCGGGTAGGCGCCCGCAGACGGATCACGCTTGGGCAAGCCTCGCCCTTGCATAAGCGGCAGAGCCGATCAGTCCGGCATCGTCGCCTAATTGCGCGGTCGCTAACGTCAAATTTTCCCAGTATCTGGGAAGTGCAGATTTCCGCAGCGAATCACGGGCCGGTCCAAGCAGCCGTTCACCTGCCGCCGCGACTCCTCCGCCGATAATGATGACGTCGGGACTATACAAGGTCACCGCGTAGGCAAGCCCTTTGCCCAGCAGTTTCCCTGTATGGCGGTATATTTCCGCCGCTAATTCGTCACCTTCGTCATAAGCGGCCGATATGCAGTCTGCCGTCAGCCTGTCGGGCTCCTGAAGAGCAAGCTCGGATAGGCGGCTGGAGCGGCCGCTGCGTACGGCCTCTTTCACCTGCCTTACCAATCCTCTGGCGGAAGCTACCGTTTCAAGGCAGCCCTTCATTCCGCAGGAGCAGAGGGATTCCTCTCCATCCATCGGGATGTGCCCAAGCTCGCCGGCTCCGTTCCTGCTTCCGCACAGAATTTTCCCCTCGTCGATATAGGCTGCGGCCAGACCGGTTCCGAGCGTAACGCCGAGAACGTGGCGGAAGGAGCGTCCGGCCCCCTGCAGCGCTTCCCCGTAGACGTACATTCTTACGTCATGATGAATCCGCACCGGCAGCCCGGTCAGATTTTCTAACCGTTCCGCCAAAGGTACATCCTTCCACTTCAAATTCGACGCGGACATAACTACTCCTCGGTCGACGTCAATAAATCCGGGAACTCCCGCCCCGATACCGGATAACTGGTTAGGATCGGTTCCGGATTGCTCCATGAGGTCTTTCACGGCGCCGGCTATCCGTTCGATCACACCGGATACTCCGAGATGAGCCTCCGTCTTCCATCTTACCCGGCTGACAACACGTCCCTGCGAATCCACCAATCCGCATTGGATATTCGTACCACCCACATCCATACCGATCATGTACTTCTCCATGGCCGCCTCCTCATTACTGCAGGATATTTGTATTGCTCAGATTAAGTACTTTGAACTGGCCCTACTCAAACGTCGAGCCACTGCCCGAGCGACATGACCCGCTGTACCTCAAAGTGGTCGTTCATGACTACCAAGTCTGCGTCCTTCCCGGGCTCCAGAGAGCCTTTGCAGTGATCCAGACCGAGGATGTGAGCGGGGTTCAGACTTGCCAGCCGGGCGGCTTCATAAGGCTTCAGCCCAAGCAGTTCTATGACATTTCTGACGGCGGTATTCATTGTCAACGTGCTCCCTGCTAGACTTCCCGAAGCAAGACGGACGATTCCGTTCTGCACCGTCAGCGAATGTCCGGCTTCCGTTCGATATGTTCCGTCGGCCAATCCGGCAGGACGGACCGCATCCGTCACGAGCACTACCCGGTTCAAGCCTTTCATTTTCAACAAGGTCTGTGCGGCGGCAGGATGCGCATGATGAGTATCGAATATCAATTCGGTATAAATGTCCTCATTCAGCCAAGCGGCGGCCAGTATGCCGGGTTCCCTGTGATGAAATCCCCTCATGCCGTTATAGCAGTGAGTGATGTGCCGGACCCCCCATTCCGCAGCCAGGGCCATCTCATCATAGGTAGCGCCTGAGTGGCCGGCAGATACCACGACACGGCATCGGCGCAAATAACGGATGACCTCCTCCGAACCGTTCAGTTCAGGGGCGATTGTGACCAGACGAATATTTCCTCCGGATACGTTCAGCCACTCCTCCATCAACGACATAGAAGGAGGGAGCAGCTCCTCTTCCTTCTGTGCTCCGCGATAAGCTGATGCCAGAAAAGGCCCTTCCAGATGGATACCGGCAATAAGCTGCCGCAGCGGCTCCGCGGACGACTCCATATAATGGCGGGCCGCGGCCAGAGCCGCAGCAATAGCTTGTACGGATGCAGTTCTCGTAGTCGGCAGGAGGGTTGTTGTTCCGTGTGCGGCATGATAGCGGCACATTCCGGTAATGGCTTCGGGGGCGGCATCCATCAGGTCGAAGCCGTTGCCCCCATGAACGTGGAGATCTACAAATCCGGGATACACGTACATCCCCCGGGCATCGTATCTTTCCGCATCTGCTGCCAGATGGTCCGGGAGCCTCTCGTCGATTCGCATAATCTTTCCGTCCCTGACCGTCAGACTGCCGCCTGTTATCACTCTGTCCGCGGCCACAATATTCGCATTCTCGATTATGACAGTCATATAAGCCTCCTTGACGGACTTTTACGCTCATCTTAATGGAATCCTCCATGGAAAACAATATCCAAAATGACTTATTTAGAGGGCCAATGATGCTGGATTTGGTGCTTCTAGAGAGGGTCGTTTTAAAGTCACATAAGAGAGAGCAGGCAGCCTCTTCCTCAGAAGAGACTGCCTGACGACAGACATTCATTTATTCGCTTTGGCTTCCACGGATATAGTCCCCCTGCGTGACGTTCCCGTCTTCAATGAATTGGATGCGGACAGAGTTTCCTTGGTCAAGGTCCGGAGAGTCGGATACATGATAATGGATATGCGGCTCGCTGGAATTTCCCGAATTTCCGCATAGCCCCAGTAAGTCCCCGGCTTTAACTTCGTCTCCGACTTGGACTTGAACGGACTGCTTCTGGAAGTGAGCCAGCATGCTGTATTCTCCGTTGGCATGCTCGATGACGACATGGTTTCCTGCGGGATTGGCAGGGTCCATCTTGCCGACAGGGGCGTTATCGTCCAAATCGTTCACTACCCTTATGATTTTGCCGTCAGCCGGTGCGAGTACGGGCTGACCGAAAGCGTAATAACTTTCATTCTTGGTCGGATCGCCTTCATAGGATTGGCCGTCCTTAAGGATGACCCAATCAAAGGCGTATCGCTGGCCCGGGTATGCGTAATGATAATTGACCAGCACATTGGTTCCCCCCCAGTAAGTAAACCACTCGCCGGAGAAAGGATACAGGTATTTGCCCGAAGTATACTTTCCGTCCGTCTCCGGAAAGGTCTCGAGAGGAACAATCTGCAGACCGAGAATGGTGCCTGAAGGATTAATAACAGCGGTCATGCCTTTGCTGCCGTCCTCGCTTGCCCATGTATATCTTACATTATTGTCCATGGGCAATTCGGACAGAAGCTTATAGGCCGATACCCCCTGGTTAAAATCTGCAGCCAGCGCCTGGAACTCGCTATCCGATACCTGCTGCTTGAATTCCTCGCTGAACTGCTTATAAATTTGCCCGTATTTTCCTTGCAGAAACATCTCGGCAAAGCGGTCAGGGGTTACTTGGCTGCCCTTCTCCTCCGCCTTATTGCCGGGAGGGGCGGAAGGCTGTTCGGCCTCTGGGGAGGCAGAGGATTGAAGGGCACCGGGGGTTCCCGAAGCGCAGCCCGACAGCACGGCAACGGCCAGAAGACTCGCAGCAGCGGTTTTCCATAATTGATTAGTCATTGCTTGCGTCACTCCTTGCTATAGATCGGCCGGGCCATCAATGGCCGTCCGTTCTTGGTAGTCTGCAAATATTGTAGCATCCGAATCTTTCCTTGCCGGCAACGGAAGCTTAACGCAAGCTTAATTTTTCCAGAAAGAACATAAGGAAGAGGCATCAGGAATAAAGCGTACTTACCGTTAAACAGGCTGGATTTCCTATCTCTATGGAATATGGGTGCTCATACTTTGCAACGGCCTTTTTTCCAAAAATCTTGAATAACAGAAGGAATGATTGCATTTTCCCAGGGCGGTGAGGGGGCTTAACCCGTTAAGGATCTGTTAAGGTTCAGGTATACCTGGAGAAATATGCACATGGTATGATGGAGATAAGAAATCGTTGCGGGAGATGCTGCCGGATGCATGAGATGAAAGATGCCAAACTTCTTATAGTTGATGATGAACCGTCCATCTTGAAAATGCTGAAAACCGTTTTGGCGAAAGAAGGATTCGTGAAGGTAGATACGGCGGGGAGCGGGGAAGAAGCCGTTGAACTGTGCCAAAGAACACGCTACGACTTCATTATTTTGGACGTGATGCTGCCCGGACGCAGCGGCTTTGAGGTATTTCCGTTTTTGCGCCAGACGACGGACGCCCCGGTGCTGTTTCTGACGGCCCGGACGACCGATTTCGACAAGCTGACCGGATTTGCCGTAGGCGGGGATGATTATATGACCAAACCGTTCAATCCTCTAGAAGTAATAGCCCGGGTGAAGGCTCAGCTCAGGCGGTATTTGAACATAACCCCTTCTGCAATAGATATGGAGGAACGCTATCGGTTCGGCCGGTTCGAAGTGGATGTAAGGGCAGGGGAGCTTATAGTGGAGGGCCGTCCGGTAAGCTGTCCGGCTCAGGTTTTCCAGCTCCTTGTTTTTCTTTGCCGGAATCCGAATAGAGTCTTCAGCAAAAGTGAGCTGTATGAGCGGGTATGGGGGGACAGCAGCATGAGCGACGACAACACCGTTATGGTTCACATCCACCGGATCCGTGAGAGGATAGAGAAGAACCCCGGTGCGCCGGAATATTTGCTGACGGTTAGAGGGCTCGGATACAAGCTCGTAAACCGGGAGATTTCCGATGGACGTTAGGAAACGGCTGATTCTGCAATTTATATTTCAGCTTGTTTTTGTCGGGGCGGTGCTGATCGGTTTAATGGTCGCGATGATCTATTATCTTGCCGATCAGATGACAGAGATGGAGATGAGAAGGGAGTTTGCCAAAGCCGGTCTCCCCAAATTGGTGGAGTCTATGGAATGGAAGGACGGAAATATTCAATTTGATGAGAAGCTGCTTGACGAAGTCAAGCAAAGCGGAGGCTGGCTTCAGACGTTGGATGAGGAGGGCGGGGTCATTACTTCATATTTCACCCCCGGCGATGTTCCGGACCGGTATAATCCGGGTGAATTGGTCGATTATTGGAGGGGAAAGAAGCCATTTCCTTACAGTCTCTACATCTGGATACAGGTCAAAGGGGGGACAACCTACACTTTACTCTACGGGGTGAAGCCGGAAGGCGGACAGCTTGTCCAAAGCCTGTCGGAACAAGCAGTATTATCCGACGGGAAGATCCTGATTCCCGATGATCTGGAGCAGAAGCTGAAAGCTAAGCAGGGCTGGGTTCAAGTGCTTGATGAGCAAGGGGATGAGCTGGCTTCATTATACAAGCCTTCCGAGGCTTTAACTCATTATACGCTTAAAGATCTGATTTTCGGATCGTTCAGCACTTTGTCGGATTCGTACCAATTGTGGACGAAACATGAGGAAAGGACCGGCCTGACCTGGCTTGTCGGATTGCCGGTCTTTGCGGAAGAGGGGACAGCCCGCCCGCCGTTTCTGTTCGGATCGGAAGGGCAGCTGCTGCTTGCCGGCTTCATTGTGCTTCTCATCGTCGTTCTCTTGCTGTTTGGAGTTCTGTCCATCTGGTACGGCCATCGGTTCGGAACCCCTATTCTGCATATGATCCGCTGGCTGCAGCGGTTGGGCAAAGGTGCCTATGAGGAGCCGCAAGACCGGAAGGGGCTTCCCAGAAGCCGAAAGCCGTCAGGAAAGCTTAAACGGCGGTACAGATTATACACTGATGTGCTGCAGGTGCTGGCCGGTTTGACCGAAACCTTGAAACGAAATGACGAAATCCGCACCAAGCTGGAGAAGTCGCGGGAGGAATGGATTGCCGGGGTATCCCATGATTTGAAAACCCCGCTCTCTTCGATTAAAGGCTATGCCCATATGCTGGAGTCCGACCAGTACGACTGGTCTGTCGCTGAAGTTCGCGAATTTGCCGGCGTGATCAAAGATAAAGCAGACTATATGGATGGACTGATTGCGGACTTAAGTATGACTTACCGGCTTAAGAACGGAGCGATGCCCTTAAAGATGGAACGGACCGAGATGAACGAATTCATCCGCGGAACGGTGGCTTCCTTCCATAACGATCCGGGCTTTATGCAAGCGAACATTTATTTTCGCGGTGCCGGGAAGCCGATCTATTACAGTGTGGACGTCCATTGGTTCCGGCGCATTCTAGACAATCTGCTGGCTAATGCCCTCATTCATAATCCGGCGGGAACCGAAATAGAGGTCTCGCTGGATGCCGGCGCTAAGAATGGATTTATGTTAACGGTTCGAGACAATGGGGAAGGTTTGGACGAAGAGGGGCTCCTTAACCTGTTCGAAAGATATTATCGGGGGACCAATACAGAAGGGGCAGGCAGCGGAACCGGGTTGGGTCTCGCTATTGCCAAACATCTCGTTCATGAGCACGGGGGCACGATCGAAGCGGAGAGCAAGCCGGGGCACGGTGTCACTATCCGTATGCGGTTCGGATAAACGGCAAGCCGCGGTTAAGCGTGGATTCGGCAGTAAATATGGACAACGGCCTGCATTTGGCAGGCCGCTGTCCTTTTACCATTCGCTCATTAGCACCAAAAAGCACGAGAAACGATGACCAGAAGGATGAACAGCACCAGAATTGTACCGGTAGAAGTGAAAAACCCTCTGCCGAAACCGCCAACTGCGCTCATTGAAATTCCTCCTCTCAGTTAAGCCTAAATTATACTATGATTTTGCATCCTCTTCGCTTGGGTGAACATCACGGGTTAAGGAAGATTGTGCAGGAGCACATTTTTGATAAATATAAGCATAAGTTTTCACCTTTTGCCTGCTCTTATATTTCATCGCTAAACGCACCTGTCCGAAGGACGGCGATAGCCGTTTATCTTGGGTATAGTGCCAAATACAGCTGTCTTCCTCCGAAATTGTTTTTTTGACATTCGTTCGGTGTCCAGGGACCGGCAAAATCAGGTTATTTTCGAATGAGCCATCATATATTGGAGGATAGACACTGTGAAGGGGCGATTCGGTTAATGCGGACAGCAGAACATGCGGCACGTCTGTTTATAGGGAAGTGCTATCCTTCCTGTCGGGTTGCGATTCTGGCCGGCAGCGCGTCTGAGGGGAAAGATACGGAGTATTCGGATCTGGATTTGGTTATTTTCGAACATACTGAACCAAGACCATACAGACGAACTTATAATGAATTCGGCTGGACGATTGAAGCCTTCGTCATGGACCATTCCTCTTATCGGAAGCTGTTCATGGCGGGTATTGAAGCGGCTCTGCCCTCCTTGCAGAGGATGTGCGCGGAAGGGATCGTGCTTAAAGATGACGGAACGGCGGAAGGGATCCGGGAGGAGGCCAGGAGTGATCTGGCATCGGGACCTTTCCCCTGGGCGGATGAGGAGCTGGATATGGCCAGATACAGGATTAGTGAGGATATCTCGGATTTATCAGGATCGTCCGACCGGGAAGAGAGCCTGTTTATCGTTCAGGAGCTTGCGGCCAAACTGGTTGAGTTTGTTCTGAGGGCAAATGGCCGGTGGCTTGGAGAAGGAAAATGGGCCCTTCGGATGCTTAAACAGTATGACGCCGCATTCAGCCAAGCGTTAACGGATTCCTTGGAAGAATTCTATGCAAGGAACGACAGAAAGCCGCTGCTTCGATTGGCCGATGAGGTGCTTCAGCCGTTCGGGGGGAGACTGGCCGAAGGTCATATAGTCTATGCGGAAGTGGATGCAGAATAAAAACGGATTTCCCGCTGCAGCTTTTCGTCTGGAGAGAGCTTAGCAAATACAATGGATCAGACCTTCTGTCTTTAGCGGACGGAAGTTTTTTTTTGACATATAACTTGTAAACACGGGTGCGGGGCAGATGCTTATATCTGCCCTGATCGGCAAGAAATCTGGGATTTACCTGCCCGGGTAAAGGTTTGACTATATAATCCAAGATCATGAATACATAGAACATTTATGGAGACGAGCCCGCAGGATATAATGAGGATTATTCACCGCCCTGCGGTTCATCCCTGTTTCATTTTGCTTCGGTAGGTCATAGCGGAGACCCCGGTATATTTTTTGAACAGGCGGGAGAAGTAGGCGGGGTCGGGGTAACCGAGCATCTGTGATATTTCTTTAATTTGCAGCCCGGTCAGGCGCAGAAGCTTTCTGGCTTCGGATATTTTAAGCCGGTTGACGTATTCATTCAGCGGGTAGCCGGTATTCTGGAGGACGAGTCGGCGCAGGGTGGAGCGGGAGATATGATTTCTTACCCAAAGCTGTCGTTCGTCCCATGGCTCGTACAGGCTGCCGGCGATATCCTCCAGAACTTGAATAATAAATTCGGGCTGTTTGCCGGAGAAGTGGGCAGACCTGCGGTTGGCATCCGTGACGGAGAATTCGTAGATGAGCGATTCCAGCATGAGGGCCGCGCGATCCGCGTTGTCCGGAATTCCGCTGTCAACGAGATCGCCGATCGTTTCGATTTTACGGATAAAGCTTCGGTCGGAGCCTACACGCATTACCATGCCGGGAACGATTATTTGGGCGTCCAGCCATTCCCGGATTCTGCCCCCTTCGAAAGTGATGTAGTACTCGTCCCAGCCGTCCTTGCCGTCCGGGCCGAAGGTAAACTCCGCCCCGGGCCATTCCCAGAACAGGCAGCCGGCATCTATCCGCTGCTCAGCCTCCCCGTGCACCCGAAAGCTGCCCTTGCCTTTCACAATATAGGTGAAGGCCCAATGGCCGCAAGGGGCCTCCCTGTGCTTCAGCGTTCTGCCCGGCAGATGCCCGTATTGAAGCACGGTAAGATTTTGGATTCGCAGCTTGGAGCGTTCCAGCTTAAGATCAACGATGCGAATCGGCTTAGGACTGATTAAATAGTCCAGATAGGTAGCCAATGTAGAGCCTCCCCCGGGTAGTGGATTTCCGAAGCCGGCGAACAGGGGCGAAATGCCCGTCTTTTGATACCTAATTTAATCATACAAGCTTCAGGTTTTCAATAAGTCTCTTCCGGCGGAAAATATAACGAACATACCCGGGCAGGAGAAGCATTGGAGAAATTATCTTGTAATAGGGGGATGAATAAGATGAAGCTGAACTTTGTCGGAGACTTGGCTGGCCTGGAGGAAGGCTTGGCCGCCTTGAGCGCTGATTTGCATTTCGAGAGAAGCCCGGACGGTATACCGGTGTCGGTGGAGAGAAGGGCGGAGCCCCGGCTTGAAGTATCGATGGACGGGGAACGCGCTGTTCTTCGCTATTCGCGTCCCATTCATTTTTACCGCGCACTGGGGCTGCTTGTCGAATCGCTTCGTGAAGGAAAGCCCTTTGCTCTTGCGGAGGAACCGCAATTTGACACGATAGGGCCTATGTTTGACGTATCGCAAGGAAATGCTGTTCTTAACCTGCCTACTGTCAAGCGGCTGATCCGGCTAATGGCGATTATGGGACTGGATATGTTCATGCTGTATGCCGAGGACAGCTATGACGTGGAACAACAGCCTTATTTCGGCTATATGCGGGGGAGATACTCACAGCAGGAGCTGAAGGAACTGGATGACTATGCGGCGCTGTTTGGCATCGAAATGATTCCCTGTATTCAGACGCTAAGCCATTTGAAGGATGTGCTTAAATGGGACTGCTTCGCCGATATCCGCGACGATGAAGAGACGATGCTGGTCGGGCAGGAGCGCACCTATGAGTTTATTGAGCAAATGATTGTATCCGCCATGAAGCCGGTACGAACCAAGCGGATTCATATAGGGATGGACGAAGCCTGGAAGCTTGGACAAGGTGAATATTTGCTTCGTAACGGATACCGGTCGAAATTCGACATCATGAATGAGCATCTGGCACGTGTTCTGAAGATCACGGAAAAATACGGTCTCAAACCGATGATGTGGAGCGATATGTATTTTCGCGCAGGGTCCCGAACGGGAGACTACTACGATACGAACTGCGTCATCCCCGACAAGGTCGTGCAGGCCATGCCCCAAGGAGTGCAGCAAGTATATTGGGATTACTATCACTATAACGAGGAATTTTATGTCGATTGGATACGCCGGCACAAGCGGCTCGGGTCGATGCCGGTATTCGCCGGCGGAATCTGGAATTGGAAAGGATTCGTTCTTAATTACGGAGCGACCTTCGTCGCCACGAATGCAGCCCTTAATGCCTGCAAGGAGGAAGGGGTCCGTGAAGTCATCGCCACCCTCTGGGGAGACGATGGTACGGAATGCGATATTTATTCCGCATTATTGGGTCTGCAGCTGTTCGCCGAGCATGCCTATGCCCGCCGCTTGGACGAGAATAAGCTCGCCCGCCGGTTCCGTTTCTGCACAGGGGCGGAGATGAAATCGTTCATGGACATCAGATATGTGGATGAAGTACCGGGGATTTCGGAGAACAATCTGGAAACGTACAATCCGTCCCGATACATGCTTTGGCAGAATGTCCTGATGGGATTGTTCGATCGCAACATCGAAGGACATGCAGTAGAGGAGCATTACCGTGAGTGGAGCATAAGGATGAAGCAGTACGCATCGTCCAACGGAGAATTCGGCTTCGTGTTCGAGCTTCTGCACCGGTTGTGCCTGGTTCTGTCGCTTAAAGCGGAGATGGGGCTGAGAATCACGAACGCCTATCGAAACGGGGATAAGGCTGCGCTGCAAGAGATAGCGGCGGTTCAGCTGCCGGAGCTGACGAATCGGATTCATACCTTAAGAAGCTTCCATAGGGACAGATGGTTCGCAGCCTATAAAGCCTTCGGCTGGGAAGTGATAGACGGCCGTTACGGTATGCTCCTTGCCGGACTGGATACGGCAGTCGCCAGGATTTCAGACTATTTGGCAGGGCGGATCAGCGTCATCGAAGAACTGGAGGAGGAGAGGCTGCTGTTCAACGGCAAGGAAGGATGGGTCGACGGTTATTTCTACAAACAAATGCCCACGGCCAGCCGGATCGCACAGCCCTGAATAGGGAGCTATAAATCTATCAAACACTTGCAGGGCAAGGTTCATTTTGCCTGATGCAAGTGTTTTTTTCTTGAAAAAAACCGGTCGTTGAGATATGTTAGAGGAAATCTAGAATACCAAGTCTATCGAAGAAGCCGATACACGGCTTGTAGCCGGTTTGCCGATTGTGGTCCGGAGAGGGAATGATTCTTGTCCCAATATCGGCTATAATGTAAGAACACCGATGAGGAAGTGGGGGAAAAGAGATGAGTAACCAGACTGATCCTACAGATCCGTACGATCCGGTAACACGGGTTAAGAATATTTATTTGGCTTCAGGCATCGGGATTGGCGTCCTGGCGGGAATCGTGATCGGCGTGTTCACCAGCCATGTCGGAACCGGCTTGATCTACAGCGTTCCGGCCGGCATGCTTGCCGGGCTTATTCTCGGCAACCTTCGCAGCAAGTCCAAGAAGTCATAGGTAAGAATTGAATAAACCATCCTGCGGAAGCACCGCCCTTATACTCGAACGCGAGCGTAAGGGCGTTTTGTTGTTAAACATATGGTAACAGAACCAGCCACATGTTTCGGATTTTCGTGCTGAAGCTAGAGCAGGAGCCTATGGCTGAGAAGAAGGCGCGGGTTCCTTCACTTCGAATTCGACGGCCAGCGTATGCTCTGCGGAATAGCCCATCGTTGAGAAGGCTTTAACCACTCTGTAGCGTCCCGGGTCCAATCCATTTATACGGATGGTTCTTTCATAGGTTTGACCGGGGTTGAGACTGATTCCAACGGCTGGAAACTCCTTATCTATAGGGTGCTCCGTCCAGGTTCCGCCGATGTTCTTCTCTATATGATAATCTTCACCCAGATATAAGATGGAAGGTCCGGCATTGTATAGCTTCAACACTCGCCCGGCAGAATGGGCGTCATTGGCGTCTGCCAACAGAAGCTTGGCATTGACTTCCCGCTTCGGGACATACATAAGGGAGAGAAAAGTATCCTCGATCTCTTCCTGCTCTCCTAGTATTTCAATACTCAACAAATAGAGAGCCCCTTCTTCGTACGGCAATTGGAAATCGAATTGTGCCGCCGGGAAGGTCGTACCCGAAAGCCGTTCCAGCGTTTCCGAGATCATCCCGGTATTTTGCAGCAATTCATCGCGCCCGGTCAATTGAATACGGATAGTGCGATTGGCCGGATTTTCACCGAAGACGACGGAAATCTTCTCTCCCGGTTGACGAATCCCCCCGGGATAGGAGAACAGCAGCGGGTCCCGGACGCTGCTCTCGAACCATTCTCCGGTCGGAGCCGCATATTCTGTCCTATCGGATAATGTATTTCCATCGCTGAGCAGCAGATCGTTCCAGCCGCTTTCGTCAGGCGTTCGGTCCGGATTTCCAATAGTATTCGCCAATTCCTGTTTCAATGCTATCCGGGAGCGGGTATTATCCGATAGGTCCGGCGTTTTGTGCTGCGAGCAGCCAGTCAGCAATAGAAAGATCATCAGTGCGAAGGCAACGGCTCTAACCATTAATGTGTTCCCCTTTTCTACAGGCTTTCTTTGTTCTACTGGAAAATAAATAGGAGAATTAATGTGATTCAATACCTATACAATAGACGATTTTCCGTTCAAAAGGTTTCAAAAATTGAAGAACCTATATTATATTGGACATTCTTAAATGGTAATGTATAATTTTGGTAAATGATCCGAGGTTGAGCTGTTCCGTCCTATCTGATATCTAGTTGGCTCTCACAGGCTTATATAGTAGCGGCATTAAGTCTTATAGGTCGAATTTTTTGTATACAAATAGAAAGGTGGCGGAATGTTGTGAACGGTCCCAATTTTTCATTCCTTAAGTCTTCTTATCCTGAATTATGCCGGCTGGGAAACCGGGCGGAGGCGTATGTCTGCGATTATCCTAAATTAGCGGTCATCCAATTAGAGCCATTTATCGAGATTGTTCTGAATCATATCTGCCGGTTTGAAAATCTGGTCATTGGCGCTTCCATTCATGAGCAGATCGACAGGTTAATTTCCCGCCGGGCGATCAATACACAGGAGGCGGATTTCTGCCGGTTAATTCATCAAGCGACATCCGAAGATAACGTGTCATTAACGACAGAGGAAGTTCTGGATTGGATAGGACGCGCTCATTCGTTGGCCTGCCGTTTCTACAAAGAATACAATGATTCCTCCTTCGAGCCCCTCCCGTACCTGATTTCCGGAAATGTCCGGCAGAATGGGTTGGATTTCGATTCGGGGCTTTTATTCCCAACCACAGAGAAAGAAGCTTCCCTGGCCGACATCGACGGCAAGCCGGTGGTCGGGGAGTGGAACCGGGCGTTTATCCATTTGGAAAACTACGCGGAGGTCTCCGGAAACGATGGAGATAAATATGAAGGCCAGTGGAAAGCCGGAAGGAAGCATGGGGCCGGCAAATACACCTGGCATGACGGCACCGTCTATGAAGGAGAATGGAAAGACGACCTGGAGCATGGTCGGGGAACGAAACGGTACGCGAACGGAGATGTTTATACCGGGCAATGGGAAGAAGGAATGTTTAACGGAGAAGGGGTTTATCAATGGCATGACGGCACCGTCTATGAGGGAAGCTGGCATGATCATATGGAGCATGGAAGGGGGACGAAGACTTTCCCGGATGGAACGATATTGACGGGCTTATGGTCTTACGGAGAATTTCTCTATTCCTCCGAACGGCTTGCGGAGGCCTCATTAGCGGTCAAAACGGAGAGGAAAAGCTGGCCGTTCAGCTTCGATATTTAAACGTAATCGGCTAATCAACCCGAGGCATGGAGCCGGACAGGCAATTGGATGGGCCGCTTCGACGGCGCTTCTATTCCCTTATCCATTTTATTGATCCTTCGGCTTGTTTCGGAGGCTGAAGTTGATTATATTGGTAATGACGAAAGGGGAAGAGGCCGCATGATCTTTTTGAGAAGAGAGAGCTTGAAGCAGTACATTCGCTGGTATCCGGTCACCTCCATATGGATAGTGATTAATCTGGTTGTCTTCGGACTGATGGAGCTGTACGGTTCCTCCACGAATTCCGAAACCTTGATCCGGTTCGGCGCCATGTACCATACACCGTTTTGGAATCCCGAGTTATGGAGATACATTACTTCGGTTTTTGTTCATATCGGGGGGATGCATCTGATTATGAACAGCTTCTTTCTGTATGTGTTTGCTCCTCCTCTCGAGAGGATGCTCGGGTCTTTCAAGTATGCGATTTTCTACTTGTTGAGCGGCGTTGCCGGCAATCTGGTCAGCCAGTGGATGGCCAGCAGCTATTCCGTATCCGCCGGGGCCTCGGGAGCCATCTACGGCATATTCGGAGCTTATCTCTACTTGAGCCTGTATCACAAATATATGCTGGACCGCCAGTCGCAGCAGACGGTCTATACGATGCTGGCCATCGGTGTGGTCTTCTCGCTGATCATGCCTCAGATCAATCTGTCCGCCCACCTGGGAGGCTTGGCAGGAGGCTTTCTGTTGATGGCTGCGACAGCCCCTCTCTGGAGGAATAAACGCGGCCGATAACCGATGGATTATAGGAAAGAGCGAACGGAAGCCCTGTCAGGAGGAACGGGCTTCCTTCTTTATGTTCTTTATGGTTGCAACGTCCTGACTCGTCACCCTGGGCCGCGGACCGTCAGAGTCTCCCGGCCTCCTTGCGGAATTCTCCCGGAGGGAGTCCCGTCGCCTTCTTGAACATGCGGATAAAGGAATTGACATTAGGGTAGCCGACCTGGACAGCGATGTCCTGGATCTTCAGATCCGTCTCCCGCAGCAGCTCCTTCGCCTTGTTCATCCGGAAGGTATTGACATAGTCGCTAAAATTGATTCCCCGCTTTTCTTTAAAATAGGTGGACAAATAAGCGCCGGTAATGTTCAGCTTGTCGGCCAGCAAATCCAATGAAATGTCTTCCCGGTAATGCTTCTCTACATATTCGGTAACAAATCCGGTAATCGGATCGTTCTCCATTCTTTTCCTCTTGATATAACTGGCGGCCTCGGGCAGAAGATCGTCGAACAACTGCTCGAATTGCTCCAAGGTGAGGCACTGCTTCAAACGGCTTGCCAAGTAAACCGACTCCATCCGATCGGCGGCCTCGATATGGTTCGAGCGCAGTACATGGAGCACCCGGTTAATCATTTCGCTGGAGAAATCGCGAAACTGCTCAAGGGTGGCCTCTTTCCTGGCCATGACGGCCAGCATCCGGCGAAGGATAGGGCCGAGGGCGGCTTCGTTGCCCGTCAGCAGATTGCTCGTAAATTCCTGTTCCTCCACTGCATTAAGCCGATATGTCGCCGGATGGGTGTCCTGACAGCCTATGATTTGCGTCTCCTCTCCCAATTTCCGCTGTGCAACCATTCCAAGCAAATCTTCGTAAGCGGAAGTGAAGTCGGAGGAATCCCGATAAGGCTCACTGAAGGCTATAGTGACGGTGCAGTACTGGAGGTCCAGATCGAACACCTGCTTCAGGCTGCGAAGTGACTCCTCCCATCCCGTTTCATTCTCTTCCTCCAGAAAAAGCAGCGACAATATCCGGTCCTTCTCCAATTGAAAGGTTAACGGCTCCTTGTAAACCTTGCTGAACTCCGATTGGATAAATTCCCGTATGAAATAAGCCGCTCGATTCTGCTCGAAATCCAGGTCCTGGGTAAACCGTTCCCGGAAGCTCAGTTGAAACAGGACAAGCCGGAAGGGCTGGTTTTTGTCCAGCGGCAGCTTGATGTCTTTCACCCGGGTTTCTATGCTCTTTAATTTATCGATATAGGCGTAATAGGTCAGCAGCGAATTCTTATTCGACAGATCGGCGTTAATCGTCTTATTCTTCTCCATCAGATCGCTAAGCTTGTCGCTGATCCAGTCGTATTCCCGGATTTGGCTGCGGTGGGCTGCAGGAAATTGCAGCTGTTCCATGGAACGGATAATCCGGGTCAGCGGATGATTGATTTTTCGGGTGAAGAAGATCGACGCCGAGATGCCGATGATCAACGCCAAGGCCAGCAGCGCAATGAGAATGACATTCAACCGGACAATCTGGGAGGAAATCTTCTCATAAGGAATGACCGACCAATATCCGTACCCGGATTCGGCCCCCCGCTGGTAGAAGTAATAGTAGGGGCCTTCCTTGAAATAGGTTTGGCTGACGGAAGGCGGCTGTCTTTGGCCAATGTCAAAGGGCTCGTCTGTATTGCTGTACAAGGTTTGTCCGCTATCATCCAGCATATAGAAGCGCTCATCCTCCCCCGCCTGGTGAAAGGATTCATACAGCTTGTCGGCTTCCAGGAGAGCGATGATGACGAAGTTGGTGTTGTACAAGTTTTTGATCAGCAGAGGAAGCAGACGCCCTTTGGCCACCCTGGATTCCAGATTGTACTCGACGAATGGGGCGGCCGGGTACATTTTGAAGCTGACCGGGTTCTCCACCTCCCGCTGCCAGAAATCGACCGTATATTGATCGCTGACATAGAACTTGGTAAACATTTTATCTTCCGTTGTCGTACCGTCTTTTTCGATAATCAATCCGGTATTGACGAAGTAATAAATAATATTGGTCAAATAAAGATTAGACGTATTCAAAGAATGCTGAAGATCCTTGCGGACTTGATATACGATATCGTAATTGATTTTGTCGGCCGAATGATTAAGGATCTGGGCCTTGTCGTTGAAGAACAGGCCGAAGGCCATATTTTTGACCAGCTTGATATGCTTCTCCATATTTTCGGCGGTTGTGCTCATATTCAGGCTGTTATTCTTAATAATTTCCTCCTGGATATTGGTCAGGAAAAATTGATAAGATACGATGTTAAAGGAAACGAGCAGCAAAATAATAGTCATGAAGCTCGTTAACAGCTTGAAGAATAGAGAATTTCCCTTGGCTTTTAATTGTAGAATTGATTTCAGCATGAGCGGAAGCTCTCCTTAATCCCGTCGTTGTTATCGTTTTCATTTGATCAAAGTATACCATTAGGAGGAAAAGATGGGAAGAAAGTCGCCAATGACGCGATATCTTCATTCTTTTAACAAGTTAGCAATATTATAGATTCCGTTAAAATCGGCGACAAGTTAAAGGATTGGCCATTCCTTATGGGGAGCATTCCCGGGTAATATAACGGTATCACACGAACAAGGAGTAGAGGAAGATGACCCCAGTGGAATGGACAGAAGCAACGGAGCAGGCGGGGATTCGCCAGAGAAGCCCGACGACCGCCAGGCCTCCCCGATATTCACGATGGATGCGCAAATGGATCAAAGGAAGATATTTGATCCTCATGTTCGTTCCTTGCTTGCTTTATTACGTATTGTTCAAGTACTTACCGATGTTCGGGATCGTCATTTCATTCAAAAATTACAATCTTTATAAAGGGATCTGGGACAGCGACTGGGTCGGACTGAAGTACTACGTGATGTTTTTCCAAAATCCCGACTTTCCGATTCTGCTGCGCAACACTTTTTTGCTCGGCTTCTACAAGCTGTTGTTTGGATTTCCCGCTCCCATTATTCTTGCATTATTATTGAATGAAGTGAAAAATATGGTGTTCAAGCGCTTCGTTCAAACGGTCAGCTATCTTCCCCACTTCATATCCAATGTCGTGGTCGCCAGCATGGTTATCATGTTTCTGTCGCCATCGGGAGGAATGGTCAACAAGCTGATCGAATCCTTAGGTTTCGAAGCGATCAATTTCATGGTTGAGCCCAAGCTGTTCCGGTCGATCTATGTCGCTTCGGAAATTTGGCAGCATATCGGCTGGGAAACGATCATTTATTTGGCAGCGCTAACATCGATTGACCCGATGCTGTATGAGGCGGCGGAAATCGATGGGGCTTCCCGCTGGAAGAAGCTGTGGAACGTCACGCTGCCGGGCATCGCGCCGGCTATCGTCATCTTGTTTATTCTCAACGTCGGCAAAGTGCTCGAAATCGGCTTCGAGAAAGTGTTCCTGCTGTACAACCCGGCCACCTATGAGACCGCGGATATATTAAGCACTTATGTTTACCGCACCGGATTGATGCAGGGGAACTTCAGCTATGCGGCGGCTATTGACTTGTTTACCGGAGTGGTCAGTCTGATCTTCATTTATTCCACCAATTATCTAAGCCGGAAGCTCGGCGAAACGAGTCTGTGGTAGGGGGGCCGCTATGAAACGCAAATTGTCGCTGTTCTCTATCGTCAACGCCATTATTCTATGCGGGATAGTTCTTGTTACGCTGTACCCGTTCGTGCACATGATTGCCGTATCGCTCAGTTCAAATATTCATGTCATGAAGGGGGAGGTCAGCTGGTATCCCAAAGGCTTGAATTTCGACATGTATCAAATTGTGCTTAACGATCCTCGAATTCTCAAGTCCTATCTGAATACCTTGATTTATACCAGCCTTGGTACGGCTGTTTCCCTGATTGTCACTTCCTTGGGGGCCTATGCGCTCGCCAAGAAAGACATGCCGTTTCACAAAGGCTTTACACTGCTGATCGTGTTCACGATGTTCTTCAGCGGCGGGATGATTCCGACCTTCCTGGTAGTCAAGTCTATGGGAATTATGGATACGGTATGGGCGATGGTGCTTCCGGGAGCGGTCAGTACCTGGAATCTTCTGATTATGCGAACCTTCTTCGTTGGCATCCCGGTAGAGCTGGAGGAGTCGGGCAAGATTGACGGGCTTAACGATTTCGGAATATTTACCCGGATCGTGGTCCCTCTGTCGAAGGCAGTTTTTGCAACGATCGGTCTGTTCTATGCCGTTGGATTATGGAATAACTTTATGCTTCCGCTGCTGTATCTGCGCGACCCGGAGCTCTTTCCTCTCCAGGTGGTGCTGCGCAACATAGTGTTGGCCGGCCAGATGAATTCCGGCGATGTGACGAGCATAGGGGGAGACAATATGGTCGTTGAGGAATCCTTGAAATTCGCAACCATCATGGTTTCGACGCTTCCTATTCTGCTGCTCTATCCGCTGCTGCAGAAGTACTTCGTCAAGGGGGTTATGATTGGAGCCGTTAAAGGATAAGGAAGAAGGCGAAAATCGGCAACAATGGCTGCCATTCCGAAGGCTTGTCCGATAGAAGGAGGACAGACCGGATTTTACAGCTAGGAGACACTCATTTGGGACGGAATGAACGCTTGCAAAATATAAAAAGGGAGAGGTTGTTTCTATG
Source organism: Paenibacillus sp. SAFN-117 (assembly GCF_051966115.1). NCBI lineage: Bacteria > Bacillati > Bacillota > Bacilli > Caryophanales > Paenibacillaceae > Paenibacillus > Paenibacillus sp. SAFN-117. Next base: position 76,492 of record NZ_JBQCLK010000003.1, on the reverse strand, counting down.
AAGAAAAAAAGCATATCGATTGCCATGACATCGGTTCTGGCGCTATCCATGCTGGCGGCATGCGGCGGGGGAAAGAGCGGGGGCGAAAGTCCGGCTCCCGGCGGAACCGAGGGAGGAAGCGGGCCGAATGCAAGTGAGGCCCCTGCCAAGACGGAACAGACCTTCACGATGCTGACCGAGTCCCATCCTAACTGGCCTTACGACAAGGATGCGCTGGTCTGGAAAATTCTCAAGGAGAAGACCGGCGTTACCTTAAATATGCAGATTCCGTCAGGCAAGCTGGAGGATACGATCAACCTGAATGTCGCTTCCGGCAATATGCCGGATATCACCTTCATGCTTTCGCTCAATCAGGCCAATAAATACGGGCAGCAGGGGGCTCTGGCCAATATTCTCGATTATGTCGATCAAATGCCGAATTTCCAGAAGTGGATGGAAAAATACCCGGATGTCGTAAAATCGACCCTCGCAGCAGACGGCAAGCTGTATGTGTTCCCTAACGAAGGAATCGGGGAGACGAACCGGATGATCTGGATGTACCGGGAAGATATTTTCAAACAGCATAATCTGCAGCCTCCTACGACCTATGACGAGCTGTACGAGGTGCTGAAGAAATTGAAGGAGCTGTATCCGAACAGTTACCCCTTTACGTTCCGTACGGGAAATAATTTGGAGATCATGCGTAATTTGACCCCCGCTTTTTCCACGAATGAAGGCTATTACGTGGATCAGAGCAGCAAGGAAGTCAAATACGGGCCCGTTGAAGACAATTACAAGAACGTGATCGGGTATTTAAACAAGTTTTATCAGGAGGGCTTGATGCCGAAGGACTGGCTGACGGTCGATACGAAGCAGTGGCAGGATATGGTTTCGACGAGCCAGTCGTTCGTTACGATTGACTATATCAGCCGGATCGACTTCTTCAATATTGCGATGCGTAAGGAAAATCCGGAGTTCAATATGCAGTTCATGGCACCGCCGGCCGGACCGGGAGGGAAAGCATTGAATGCCTATACCCATACGAGCTATGCGGGAATGACGGTAAGCGCGGATTCGAAGAAAATTCCCGAGATCATGAAATATCTCGACTGGTTCTATTCCGAGGAAGGCAGGGATATGCTTAGCTGGGGGATTGAAGGCGAAACCTTCGTGGTAGAAAACGGCAAGAAGAAGATCAAATCGGACTTTATTGATTTGACCGACCTTCGCAAGCGTACGAATCTGTCCACTAACGGGGCTTACACCTGGATAGATTATGACGCGCATCTGGCCATGTCCTCGGAAGATTTGCAGAAGGCTTATGAAGAGGCCAGAAAATACGACGACATCCTGCGCCCGCTGCCTTCCTTCAACGAGGCGGAGCAGGAACTGATCTCAACGAAGGGCGAAGCGATCAACAAGCATCGGAACGAAACGATCAGCAAGTTTATTCTCGGGGAGAGAAGCCTGGACGAATGGGATAAATATGTGGAAGCGGCCCAGAAGCTGGGGCTCGAGGAAGTCATCGCGACTTATAAGACAGCCTTCGACCGCGCGGCCAATGTTCAACTGAAATAAACCCGAAATCAGGCGGAGCAGGACTCCGTCTGATTTCTGATTTAATGCACTGCCGGATTTGAATCATCAATCCTAGTGATTGATCATATGAAGAAGGAAGGCGAGACGATGAATTATCGGGTAGTTGTTATCGGTGGAGGGGCCATTGCATCCAGACACTTGGAAGCCATGGGCCAGGTTCGGCAATTGGAACCGGTGGCATTGGCTGACATTGACGGGGAGAAGGCGGGGCAGCTTGCGCAGTCGTTCGGCATCCGGGCATATACGGATTACCGGGATATGGTGAAGAAGGAGCGGCCGCACATCGCTATAGTGACGCTGCCCCACTTCCTGCATAAAGAAGCGGCGGTTTATTGTGCGGGTGAAGGCTGTCATGTGCTCCTGGAGAAGCCGATGGCCATATCCGTCGGCGAATGCGATGAAATTATCGAGGCGGTGCGGGGGAGCGGAGTTAAGCTTCTGGTTGGACATACCCAGCACTATTTTCCCGAAAACGTAAAGGCGAAGGAACTGATCGATAGCGGAGAGCTGGGACGTCTCGTGATGATCAACGACATCCGGCACGTTCATTATTACCAGCCTTCGCGCCCCGCCTGGTTTTTCGACAAGGCGAAGGCCGGAGGGGGGATTCTAACCAATCTCGGTTCTCACTCCATCGATAAAATCCGCTGGCTGGGAGGAAGTCCGATTGCCCGGGTCCGGTCTTCGGTCAGCTATTGCGGCAACAGGGGGGATGTCGAGGGAGGAGGCCTCATTTTTCTGGAAAATGCGGAGGGGATTCCGGCCGTCATTTCACAGAGCGGATATGCCGGGGTCCCCAGGAATGAGACGGAGCTGGTGTTTACCGGAGGAATGGCAAAGCTTGTAACCGGGCAGGGGCTGTGGATCAGCCAGGATGGGGAGTTCGTCCCGGTTGCACAGGGGCGGGAAGAACCGCCTTTCGTCCTCCAATTCCGGGATTTGATCACCAGCATCGAGACAGGGAAGGAGCCCGGCTGTTCCATGACCTATTCGCGGGAAATCGTTGAAGTGGTGGAAGCCGTCTACCGCTCTCACGAACGGCGCAGTGAAATCGTTCTTTCGCTGACTAGAGAGCCGGGCTGAATTAGGAGGCACCGTCAAGAAGCCGTTCGACGATGTCTTCCAACCCGGCTCCTCTGGAGCCTTTGACGAGGATGGCCGTGCCGTTCCCGGCTTCCGACAGCAGTTGGTCCGCCAATGAAGCTTTATCCGTAAAAGAATGGACCCTGTGCGGACCGAACGTAAGCTTCGCCTCCTCTGCAATATAGCCGGCCAGTTTCCCGTAAGTATAAACGGAATCAATCACTTCCGGGGAGAGGAGGCGCCCAATTTCTCTGTGCAGCAGCTCTTCCTCCGTTCCCAGTTCCAGCATGTCTCCCAAAACAAGCTTTTTTCGGGTAAAGCCACTCATTTCGCATAGCACTTCAATGGCTGCCTTGACCGAGGAAGGGCTTGCGTTAAATGCGTCGTTAAAAACAGTAAATCCGGCGGGGGACCATTTGATTTCCATACGCATTCCTGTAGGGCGAACAGAGGCAAGCCCTTGGCGGATATCGGCAGACGAAATCCCCGACCATTCCGCTGCCGCAATGGCGGCCAGAGCGTTGCAAGCGTAATGCTTGCCGGGGAGAGGGACCTTATAGTGAAGCTCCTTCCGGCCGTTAACGGAAAATTCCGTAGCCTGATGCCCGATCTGAATACTGGAGAGGGAGTAATCGTTGTCCGAAGAGAACCCGAAACGGAGGACCCGTACGGTTTCCGGCAAATTCAGCTTGGCCAGACCTTCTGCAAGCAATGGTTCATCACCGTTAATAATGAGCACGCCGTTGGAAGAAAGGGCTTCTGTGATTTCCAATTTAGCGGCCGCAATGGCCTCCCTAGTGCCAAGCGTTCCCAGATGAGATTCGCCGATCATCGTTATGACGGCTATATCCGGTTGAGCGATGTTGGAGAGAAGCGCAATTTCCCCGGTATCGCTCATCCCCATTTCGACTACGGCAATTTGAGTATCTTCCTCCATTTGCAGCAGGGTTAGAGGCAGACCGTAATGATTGTTTAAATTTCCTTCCGTTTTACATACCCGGCAGCAGCGCGCAAAGATGGAAGCGATCATATCTTTGGTCGTTGTCTTTCCGTTGCTTCCGGTGACCCCGATCACTCTCACCTTAAGCTCTGCCCGATACCGTGACGCCAGGCGATGCAAAGCCGATAGAGGGTTGTCGACAAAGATTAGAGGAACTTGCTGCGGCGGATGGGGCTCATCCTTACACCAGAGGCTTGCTGAAGCTCCTTTGCGGAACGCTTCCTCCACATAGAGATGCCCATTCTGCTTTCGTTTGATGGGGATAAATAAATTCCCTCGTTGTATGGTCCTTGTATCCGTACTGACGCCGGTAACGGGTAACGAATCCCATTTCGATTCGTCGAGCACTCCATCGGTCATTTGTACAATTTGGCGTATGGTTCTCCTGATCACTGCCGTTCCCTCCCGTACATTTGCAAAACTGTTATTAATGGTACAAAATAATATGCAAAAAACGTTGAGATACGCATCAGCCCGTTATGGTAGAGGCGAGCCAAATGCGGAAATTTAGGCCCTACGGCAGCAGGATTTCGCCTGTGGCCCGATCGTCCACCAAACACCGCGCTGGGAGTCGCGCTTATTCATAGATAAATATGCGCATGGGAATCGTTACAATCCTGCGGATTCCACTTATGAAAGATAAGGATAGTATACCTTTTAACGGAAATGAAAAAAAGCTTCGAAATCGAAGCCTTTGCGCAAGGAGAGTCCAGATATACTGACTAGATTATGGAACTGTCGGGCGATGCAGCAACGGAAGAGCAGCAGTTAGGGGAGTAGGTTCTCTCCAGCATGGCCGCCTGTTCGGCAAATTGCTCGAAACTGCGGAATCCGATTCCTTGTTCATAGAAGCGGCAGAGCTCCGCGAACGCTTCTCCCTTGATCATCCGGTAGAACGACAGCCGCGGGGTGTCACCCTTTAAGGCTTCGATCCAGCGCTTATGCTCCGCCATTCGTTGAGCCGTTTTCATTCCCAACCCTCCTGTACCAAGCTTAATGCTATCAGGATGGGTCAAAAGCATGTTTTTTAACCACATTAGAAAGTTAAAGTTCATTAAAGCATTAAAATGGAACCACTTTCTAATTGGCATAAAAAGCTACCTTTAAAACCGGGTTATTCATCTTCGAAGAGGCTCCGTTAGGAGCTTTTTTTATCATTTTTGTGGGGAATGTGCAGGTCTTCGTCAGGAATCCCGGTCGTCCGCCGGATTGCGTAAGAGACAATCAAAACGGCAGGTCTTTATGGGCGAGAGCCGCGCGATGTCATATTCTAAAGCGATTATGCAGGTCTTTTTGGGGAAAGGGCGCGTGGTGCCATATTCTAAAGCGATTATGCAGGTCTTTATGGGGAAAAGGCGCGCGATGCCATATTCTAAAGCGATTATGCAGGTCTTTTTGCGGAAAAGGCGCGTGGTGCCATATTCTAAAGCGATTATGCAGGTCTTTTTGCGGAAAAGGCGCCACATACCTTATTCTAAAGCGATTATACATGTCTTTGGAGCGATTTTTGCGAAATCGGCCCTTTTTGTGAAAAAGACCTGCACATTTGAGCGTCTTTCGCCTTCTTTTTGGAAAAAGGCAGGATTTTAATGCACTTTTGCTCGTCTTTGCGACGACCTTACCGACCCGGATGCGACATGTAGCTTTATGGGCAATAGGCTCGGCGGCTCGGCTGGTAAATGGCAATCCTTCCGTACCTAAGAAGCCCGCATCACCCGAAGTTGATTCCCATAAATGGAATCAGGCCGTCACATGGATCTTCGCTTCAGCGGAAGCGAACCGACCTTTGCCGACCGGTATGCAAAGCGGCGTTCCGAAAATCGGGTCCGTCATGATCTGACACTGGAGTCCGAATACGCTCTCCATCATTGCGGAATGAACGACTTCTTCCGGAAGGCCCTGAGCGAAGACTTTGCGGTCTTTAATGGCAACGATATGATGGGCATAACGGCAGGCCAGATTAATGTCATGCAGAACCATGACGATCGTTCTCTGCTCCTTCTGGTTCAGATCGTACAGCAAATCCAGCACCTCGATCTGGTGGGCAAGATCGAGATAAGTGGTCGGTTCATCCAGCAGGATTGTTGCGGTCCCTTGAGCCAGCGTCATGGCAATCCAAGCCCGCTGCCGCTGTCCGCCGGATAACGAATCGACCGTTCTATCGGCCAGTTCGGCCATCCCCGTCGCTTCCAATGCCTGCCATACCATTTGCTCATCCTCTCTGGACCATTGCCGGAGCCAGTTCTGGTGCGGATAGCGGCCTTGTTTGACAAGCTGCAGGACAGTCAAGCCCTCCGGCGCAACCGGACCCTGCGGGAGAATGGCCAGCTTCTTGGCGATTTCCCGGGTGGACAGCTTCGTCATTACCTTGCCTTCGAGCAGAATTCCGCCCGACTTCGGCTTTAGCAATCGGGCCAGAGAACGCAGCAGTGTAGATTTCCCGCAGCCGTTACTCCCGACAAACACCGTGATTCGCCCTTGCGGTATGGATAAATTCAGTTGATCTATAATGACCGCATCGCCGTAGCTCAACGTCAAATTATGAGTTTCAACAGCTTTCATAAAGACTGCCTCCTTAGCATAAAGTCAACCTCCGCGAGTTGGTTTTCGGCCATTCAATTCTCTGCGGTCCGCACTCGAAATATTTTGTTATCGATACGGCCTGCGAGTACATAGGCAAGCGTCCTTTACCTCTCCAAGCTTCCAGCCCTTCTCTTGCATCTCCAGCTTGTTTCATTTATTTATTACGCGACTTTAACAGCAAATAAATAAAGAACGGAGCGCCGATTAAGGACGTGAACAAACCAACCGGCAGATCAAGCGGCGAGAAAGCGGTTCTGGCGAACAGGTCCGCCGCCATCACAATCAGGCCTCCGGTTAAGGCGCTTACCGGGAGCAGGCCGCCGAAGGACGGGCCGACCAGTTTCCTGGCGATATGCGGCGCAATCAATCCGACGAAGCCGATGGCGCCCCCGAAGGCGACGGCTGAGCCGGCTAGCGCGACACAGATTAGCAGGAGAATAAACCGGTGCTTCTGAACCGGGTTGCCTGCACCCGTGGCCAGGTCATCACCTAGCTGCTGGATATTGACCGCGCGGGCGAATACGAATGCCAGTGGAATAAACAAGAGAATCCAGGGCAGCAGAGCGAGGACATGCTTCCAGTTAGAGCCGTAGACGCTTCCGGTGATCCATACTAGCGCTTTGGTAGTCACAAATTGGTTCCCGGTTGTTATAACGAGAGTCGTCAACGCTTGCATGGATGCTCCAAGCCCTACCCCAATCAGAACAAGACGAGTGGACGATACTCCTTGCTTCCAGGCCAGCAGGTAAATCACCAGAGTGAGCAGGGCCGCTCCGGCCAGAGCGGCGGCAGGAATCCAATGGATACTGACCGCGGGGTACAGAGTGAGCATCGCTACGGCCGACACGGTAGCACCCCCCGTGATTCCGATGATGTCGGGGGAGGCAAGAGGATTCCGGATGATTCCCTGCAGAATGGCCCCTGCGACGGCTAAGGAAGCTCCGACCAGCATGCCCACCAATACTCTAGGCAGCCTTAATTGGTGGATAACCACAGCATCCGCTTGCGAGCCCAGACCGAACAGAGACTTGAGTACGCCTGCGGGGCTGATGGATTTGGTTCCAAGGCCTGTGCTTAACAGGAAAATAAGGAAGGTTAATACAAGCAGGATGCCGGTAATGGCAGCCGATCTTTTATCAATAAGAAAGGAGATGTTCCATTTCTCCAGGCGGAAGGGGAATGATTTCTTCATTTCTTGAAGGTCCCCTTTCTTGCTGCATAAATAAAGAACGGTGTTCCGATCAGAGCCGTCATGACGCCGATCGGAATTTCCCGGGGCATCGCAATGAAACGGGAGGCAATATCGGCTGCAATCAGCAGCACTGCTCCGATTAAACCGCTGTAGACGACGACCCATCGGGTCTCCGGCCCGACCAAGGATCTGGCCAGATGCGGAGTCACCAGACTGACGAACAGGATAGGCCCGGCCACCGCCACGGAGCTGCCCGCCAATACGACGATCAGAAGTCCGGTGGCAAGCTTGACGAGAACGGTTCTCTGCCCCAAACCGGTCGCTACATCATCTCCAAGCAGCAGAGTATGTACCGGTCCGGCTATAAGATAAGCGCCGACCCAGGCCACCGCCATATAAGGGAAGACTTGAGCAAGCAGCTCCAGCTTGCGGCCCTCCACGGAGCCGGCCAGCCAGAACAGTACCTCCTGCATCGTTTTTTCATTCGCAATCAGGATAGTATGGGTGAAGGAAGAAGCCAGCGCCCCGATGGCCGCCCCGGCCAAAGTGATCTTCACGGGTGTCAGTCCATCCCGTCCGATGGAGCCGAGGGCATAGACGGCCACTCCGCTGAGAGCGGCGCCCAGGAAGGCGAACCAAACATATTCGCTCAATGAAGTGATGGACAGGAAGGTAACGGCAGCTACAACCAGCAGAGACGCTCCGCTGTTTAACCCCATAATGCCAACATCGGCAAGCGGATTGCGGGTTAATGCCTGAATTAGCGCACCGCAGATTCCGAGACTGAGCCCGACCGCGCCAGCGATCAAAGCGCGCGGAACGCGGACCTGCTGAATGATAAGATGCTCATTCGTCCCGTTAAATTGGGAATAAGCTTCAATGATGCTTCTCCAGTCCGTGTCGGCCACTCCGAAATTGATACTGGCTAACAGAGCGATAACAAGCAGGAGCAGGGCTGCCGGAATTCCGGCGATTTTGAGAATACGATTATGCAGAACGGGTGACATGCGGGTACCTTCCTTAATATAGGCAGTGTATAAATCTTCCATTAGATGAAAGTTTATTTAATAGGAAGTCCGGTGGACGGACGGATCTTTCGCGCAAGGTTCGGCAACCTATATGCGTTGCTTCTTCGCAGCTTGATCCAGCAATTGTATGTTCCTAGAAAAAAGAGTGATAGAGAGCTTTTTACCCCTTTATGCACAGTTTATAGGGAAGGGTATGTCCTGTCAATGAATTTGATATTCATTCTCAATTGGATGCGATTAATTCCGGAAGTCCTATAATGAACCGACTTTTCAACATCAATTGTTTTTCCACTTAATTTCCGTCTTTCGCCATAGATGTGAGAACAAGCAGGTATGAAATCACATATTTGTTGACACTACGGGTGCTTTTGGTGTAGCATATTGACGAAAATGATAATCATTATCAGTGATAATGGGGATCGGTCAGCAAGAAGCTTATTTTAAAGGGGAGAATGAAATGGCAGGCCAGTTCAATAGGAAAAAAAGGCGATTCGCTTCTGCGGCGATAGGTGTCCTGATGCTGATAACGGCAGCATGTGGCGGCGCAACGGATCAAGAAAAGTCCAACTCCGGCGAACAGGGGACGAACCCGGAGGGAGGAGCTTATGTAGTTCAGCATGCAATGGGAGAGACGCCCATTCCGGCAACACCCAAGAGGGTGGTCGTTCTGACGAATGAAGGAACGGAGGCCGTGCTGGCGATGGGTGTCAAGCCGGTCGGCGCCAACAACTCGCACGGGGGAGACCCATTCTTTCCCCATCTGATGGATAAGCTGGAAGGGGTCACTCCCGTAGGCAAAGAGGACCAGCCGAACCTAGAGGCGATTGCAGCGCTCCAGCCCGACCTGATTATCGGGAACAAGATGCGGCACGAGAAGGTGTACGAGCAATTATCCGCGCTTACCCCTACGGTTTTTGCGGAGACGCTGAGAGGGGAATGGAGAAATAATTTCGAGCTGTATGCGAAGGCCTTGAACAAACAAGACATCGGCGAGAAGGTGTTGGCCGATTTCGACAAGCGAATTGAAGATTTCCGATCCAAGGCGGGCGACAAGCTGAACACCGAGGTATCCATGGTCCGGTTTATGCCCGGCAAGGTCCGGATTTATTACAATGATACTTTCTCCGGCGTTATGTTCAAGAAGCTGGGCTTGAAGCGGCCCGCGGCTCAAGACAAGGAAGAATTCGCTGCGGAGGTATCCAAGGAACGGATTCCGGAGATGGACGGGGACATTCTGTTCTATTTTACTTACGAAACGGGTGACGGCACGGCCAGTGCTTTGGAGAAAGAATGGCTGAACGATCCCTTATGGAATAATCTCGAGGTAGTTAAGAACAACAAGGCATTCAAGGTGGATGACGTGACCTGGAATACCGCCGGGGGAATTTTGTCCGCGAACATCATGCTGGACGATTTGTACGGTTATTTCGATATAGCAAAATAATAGCCTTTCTTGGACCTCGTTTGTTCCGGCGGGGTCCTTTTGTTTGACGGGCATTCTATTTTGATGCATTATTGGAATATTAGGAAGGTGATCGGGGGGAAATCCATGAATGCAGAGGAAATTGTCCAGATGATGTCCAGACAGGGAATGCGAATTACGGATCAGCGTAAAACCCTTGCGGCGCTGTTTGCCAGGGCGAAGGGCTATATGACGCCTAAGGACGTCTATGAGCAGATGCTGCATACCTATTCCGGACTGAGCTTCGATACAGTCTACCGGAATTTGCGGATCATGCACGAGATGGGGGTATTGGAGCAGTTTGTATTCGAGGACGGCATCAAGTTCCGGCTCCATTGTCAGGAGAATGACCATCATCATCATGTGATCTGCTTGTCCTGCGAGCAAACCTATCCGGTTGTATTTTGTCCAATGGAGCAGATCCCGGGGCTGCCGGAAGGCTTCCGTCCCGTCAAGCATAAATTTGAAGTATTCGGATACTGTAAAAAATGCAGAGAAGAGGAAGCGGCGCAATGAGCGGCAACGATCGGAACATTTCAAGAGATGAAGGGACGGCTGCCACCGGCGGCGGAATCGGGCAAAGAGGGAAGAGCCCGGTGCTTCAGGCGGTTTTCAAGGCGCCCATCCTTTTCTACAGGAAGTTTATCTCCCCGTTGAAACCGCCGACCTGCAGATTTTACCCGACCTGTTCTCAGTATGCTTTGGAGAGCATTGAAGTGCATGGAGTTTGGAAAGGTTCTGTATTGGCCGTCAAGCGAATATGCAGGTGCCATCCGTTTCATCCCGGAGGGTTCGATCCGGTCCCGCCCGCCAAGGGTGGGGAGGCGCAGCAACGAGTGGCGGATGAAGGAGACGCGGTAATGTCCGCCAAGGGTGGCCGGCCGCAACAGTAGTCTATAGAGGGGCGACGCCTAACAACGCTCGCTGGGAGTCGTGCGTGGTGCGGAACCGGCTTGACATTGCCGATGTGGATTAGGTATATTTTGTTATAAATTATAATGCAGATTTTCAATGAAGGGATGAGTACGCGGCATAGCCCTTTCCCAGAGAGCCGGGGCAGCTGGAAACCGGTATTGGAGCGGCGGCGGAAGATGGTCCCGGAGAAATCGTCTTTGAGTAGGGGGCAAGCTATCAGCTTGTTGGTGCGATGCCCGGTCTATGAGGGGATGACGTATATCCGGCGTTAACGGACCGGCCTATACTACGGCTTCCGAGCCCTGACCTTCGCAAGAATCAGGGGAACCTGGGTGGTACCGCGTGAGTTAATAGCTCTCGTCCCATGATGGACGGGAGCTTTTTTAAATATAAGAAAGTATAAGTTTTCATCTATACCTGTTCTCATATTTCATCGGTAAACGCGCCCGTCCTAAGGACGGCGATAGCCGTTTATCCTTGGGTTGTAAGTCCGGGGATTCCCCGAGAAATCCCGGAATAAGCTTCGAAGGCATATCGGTTGTTTTCGATTGTATGAAAATAAAAGAAGGAGGCTGCATCATGGCAGAGCCGAACAAAACCTTTTACATTACAACACCGATTTATTACCCTAGCGACAAGCTCCATATTGGTCACGCCTATACGACCGTGGCCGGAGACGCCATGGCCCGTTACAAGAGGCAGCGCGGGTATGATGTCATGTATTTGACAGGCACCGACGAGCATGGGCAGAAAATTGAAACGAAAGCGAAGGAGAAGGGGGTCGCCCCGCAGCAGTTCGTCGACGACATTGTCGCGGGCATTAAGGAGCTTTGGGCCAAGCTGGATATTTCCTATGATGATTTCATTCGCACGACGGAAGAAAGACACAAGGAACCGGTAGCCCGCATTTTTCAGCAGCTGCTCGATCAGGGAGATATTTATTTGGGCACGTATGAAGGCTGGTATTGTACCCCGTGCGAATCTTTCATTCTGGAACGGGAGCTGGTGGACGGTCACTGTCCGGATTGCGGCCGCCCGGTAGAGAAAGTGAAGGAGCAAAACTATTTCTTCCGGATGAGCAAGTATGCGGACCGTCTTCTGAAGTATTATGAAGAGAATCCGGATTTCATCCAGCCGGAATCCCGACGCAATGAGATGATCAACAATTTCATCAAGCCGGGTCTCGAAGATTTGGCGGTTTCGCGCAGCACATTCGACTGGGGCATCCGGATCCCGAACGATCCGAAGCACGTCATCTATGTTTGGATCGACGCCTTGTCGAATTACATCACTGCTCTTGGCTACAAGTCCGAAGACGAATCCAAATACGAACGGTACTGGCCGGCGGATGTGCATCTGGTCGGCAAGGAAATCGTCCGCTTCCATACGATCTACTGGCCGATTATGCTGATGGCTCTAGGTCTTCCGCTGCCCAAGAAGGTATTCGCTCACGGCTGGCTGCTGATGAAGGACGGCAAAATGTCCAAGTCCAAAGGCAATGTCGTCGACCCGGTAACCCTGATCGACCGCTATGGCTTGGATGCCTTGCGCTATTATTTGCTGCGTGAGGTGCCTTTCGGCTCCGACGGCACCTTCACTCCGGAAAATTTCGTAGAAAGAATCAATTTCGATCTGGCTAACGATTTGGGTAATCTGCTGAATCGGACTGTGGCCATGATCGACAAATATTTCGACGGAGAAATTCCCGCCCTCGTTCCCGATGCGACCCCGTATGATGCGGATCTGCAGAGGACGGCCCGCACGGCTGTAGAGAAAACGGAGGAAGCGATGGAGAAGATGGAGTTTTCCGTCGCGCTGACCGCGATTTGGCAGTTGATCAGCCGCACGAACAAATATATTGACGAAACCCAGCCTTGGGTGCTGCATAAGGATGAGAGCCGTCACGTTGAGCTTGGATCCGTCATGTATCATCTGGCCGAATCTCTGCGAATCGTATCGGTATTGCTGCAGCCTTTCATGACGCAGACCCCGGCCAAGATATGGAGGCAGCTGGGAATCGAAGCCGGAGACCTGACGGCCTGGTCCAGTCTGGAACGATTCGGTGAGCTGCCGGCCGGCATTCGCGTCCGCAAGGAAGAGGCCATCTTCCCACGCCTAGAAGTGGACAAGGAAGTGGAATTTATCGTTGCCGCCATGACCGGAGGCAAGGGGGCCGAATCCGCCGCCCAGACTGCGCAGAAGGAAGCTTCATCCGCAGATGAGGAGATCGTGCGCGCTGAGGAAATTTCGATCGACGACTTTGCCAAAGTGGAGCTGCGGGTCGCAGAGGTTCTGGCGGCCGAGCCGGTCAAGAAGGCGGATAAGCTGCTCAAGCTGCAGCTTGATCTCGGCTTCGAGCAGCGCCAGGTTGTGTCGGGAATCGCCCAGTATTACAAGCCGGAGGAGCTGGTTGGGCGGAAAGTCATCTGCGTAACCAATCTCAAGCCGGTGAAGCTGCGCGGAGAACTGTCCCAGGGCATGATTCTGGCCGCCTCCAAGGGGGACCAGTTAACCCTGGCTACCGTACCCGATCATATGCCGAATGGCGCCATCGTTAAGTGACAATAAAGCCCGCTTCCAAGTTGGAGGCGGGCTTTGCGCCTTATTGTCCGGTTGACAAATCGATAAAACTGCCCGTATAATCGTACTGTAAATAAGGATGATTACGATTTACAGTCATTTATCGAGGGAGACTACAGCTAATGAGAAATCGGATTTATTGCGGCGCTTTTGCGCTTCTTATTGTTTTTGCCGCTCTGTTAGGGGGCTGCGGCGGCGGCTCTGATCTGGCCGAAGACAAGACGAATGTCGTCACCAGCTTCTACCCGCTCTATGATTTTGCTTCCAAAATCGGTGGAGACCGCGCACATGTCATCAATCTGGTTCCGGCCGGAGTGGAGCCGCACGATTGGTCACCCAAGAGCAAGGATATCCGTCTGATTAACCAGGCCGATGTGTTTGTCTATCAAGGTGCCAATTTCGAAGGCTGGGTGGAGGATTTCCTCGGCAGTATGAAGCCGGATACCGGCGTTAAGATTGTGGAGGCGAGCCAAGGGCTCGAATTGCTTCCCGGAGATCACGATCATGAGGAAGATTCCCACCATGACGAGCATGCTGCGGACGAGGGGAAGAATAATGGAGAAGAGGATCACGAAGGCGGTCATCACGAGCACGGCGAGATGGATCCCCATGTATGGCTGAGCCCGAACAATGCCAAAGCGATGGCCGAGAAGATCAAGAACGCCCTGGTGGAGGCGGACGCCGGCAATAAGGACTATTATGAAGCCAATTATAGCAAGCTGGCTGAAGATTTGGATCGTCTTCATCAGAAGTACAAGGAAACATTGAGCGCACTGCCGAAGAAGGAAATCGTCGTTTCGCACCAGGCTTTCGGTTATTTGGCTCATGACTACGGACTGACACAGAAGGCGATTATGGGACTGGCGCCGGATGCGGAGCCGACAGCCCAGGATATGAAAGAGATCAGCCAATTTGTACGGGAAAATAACGTCAAATATATTTTCTTCGAAGAGCTGGTTTCCGACGCTTTAGCTAATACGCTGGCTAAAGATTTACAGATAGAGACGCTCGTGCTGAATCCTCTGGAAGGCTTGACGGACGAACAGCTTGCTGCAGGGGAGGACTATTTTTCCGTTATGGAGAATAATTTAGATCATTTGGTGAAAGCTTTGCAATAATGCGTTAACGGAAGAGGCGGTACAGACCTGAAGCTGCTGTAGACGTCTTTTTCGTTTTCTTCCGAAGGAGAGTTAAGGATATGGATACCCCTAGAGATGTCAGCGGGTTTGACGGAAAGTGCCACGATCCGGTAGTCAAGCTGGACCGTATTTTCTTCTCCTATGACCGCAAAGACGTGATCAGCGACTTGTCCCTGCAAATTCTGCAGAGGGATTTCGTAGGAGTTGTCGGTTCCAATGGAGCCGGGAAGACAACGCTGTTAAAAATGATCGTAGGCCTGATTAAGCCCGTCCGCGGGGAAGTAAGGCTCTTCAACGAGCCGGTCGCCAGCTTTAAGGACTGGGAAAGAATAGGCTATGTTCCGCAAAAAAATAATTTCAATCCGCTGTTTCCCGCCACCGTGAAGGAAGTTGTGATGTCCGGATTGTATGGGCGGAAGAAGCTGTTCCGAAGAATAACCAGGGACGATATCCGCAAAGTGGATGAAGCGCTTGAGGCAATGGGAATCAGCAATTTGCAGGAGCGCAAGATCGGGCAGCTGTCAGGGGGACAGCAGCAGAGAGTGTTCCTGGCCCGCGCGCTTGTCAACAATCCCGACCTGCTGATTCTGGACGAGCCGACCGTCGGCATTGATGCGGAAACGCAGGAAAGCTTCTTTCATATGATCCGTCATATGCATCAGCATCATCATATAACGTTCATCATGGTGACGCATGACTTGGATATGCTGGAATCCTATCTCGGCCATGAGCCGGTTCACAGCTCCGGTAAAATCCAGTTTTATATCAAACATACGCATAGTCCGGAAAATTGCGATGAGACCGGTCTGGCCCATACATTGACCGACTTGCGCGAACCGGTGCAACTCCGATAAGGGAAAGAGGAAAAAACGAGTGGATATTTTTTTGGAGCCTTTTTTTCAAAGAGCATTGATAGGCGGAATTCTGATCGGAATTACAGCCCCGTTAATGGGGGTGTTTCTTGTTCTGAGAAGATTGTCGATGATTGGGGATACGCTGGCGCACGTCACGATCGCCGGGGTTGCTCTCGGATTTTTGATTAATCTTTATCCGGTTGCAGTGGGACTTGTCTTTGCGCTGCTTGCTTCCTTTGCCATCGAATGGCTGCGCAAAGCCTACAAAACCTATGCCGAACTATCGATTGCCATTATTATGTCCGGCGGTATCGCTCTGGCGACCTTCTTATTCACAATGGGCAAAGGCTTTAATGTAAAGGTGACGAGCTATCTGTTCGGAAGCATTTATACTTTGGACCAAATGGACTTATGGCTCGTTTGCATTGTAACCGTTCTTGTCGTTGCCGTTGTGCTCGTTAATTTCAAGGAATGGTTCCTTATGTTCTTCGATGAGGAAGCGGCCGCGGTCAGCGGCTTGCCGATCCGTTACTATAATATTCTGATTACCATGCTTACGGCTCTCGTTATCAGCGTGGCCATTAAAATCGTCGGGGCTCTCCTTGTTTCCTCCCTGCTGACCATCCCGGTAGCGGCCAGTCTGGCGGTGGCGAGGAGCTTTAAACATTCTGTTTTTATGGCTGTATTATTTTCCGAAACGGCCGTCATTGCCGGCTTGGTTGCGGCAGGCATCTGGAACTTGGCGCCGGGCTCCTCGGTTGTGCTATTATTGATCATGATACTGCTTGTAACCCTGCTCTTCCGGGCGGGTTCCAGAGCGAAATAGGAGCAATCAGAGGGAAGGAAAACTTCTATGGAAATCAACGTTGGAATTGCCTTGTTGGCCGGGATAGCGTCTTTTATTTCTCCTTGCTGCTTGCCGTTATATCCGTCATATTTGTCCTACATTACCGGGATTTCGGTGAGCGAGCTTAAGAGCAGCGGCAATAAAAGCCGCGTAAGGCTGCAGACATTCGTGCATTCCTTGTTTTTTGTCGTTGGCTTTTCGGTTGTATTTTATGTGTTGGGATGGGGAGCCGGAACGCTGTCCGGCTTGTTCAGCCAATATCAGGATTTGATCCGCAAGCTGGCGGCCGTTCTTATTCTGGCTATGGGATTATTTATGATCGGTATATTTCAGCCGCAATGGCTGATGAAAGAACGCAAGCTGCAGTTCAAATGGAAGCCGGCCGGTTATTTGGGCTCTTTTCTTATTGGAATAGGCTTCGCTGCAGGCTGGTCTCCCTGTGTCGGCCCGATTCTTTCGGCCATTCTTGCTTTGGCGGCTTCTGAGCCGAGCACATGGTTTGCTTTGATTACCGCTTACTCATTGGGATTCGCGCTCCCGTTTCTCATTCTCGCCTTCTTTATCGGGTCTACCCGCTGGATTCTCCGTTATTCGGCGCCCTTGATGAAGGTGGGGGGAGCTTTAATGATCGTGATGGCGGTGCTGTTATACACCGATCAACTGACTCGAATAACGATCTGGTTTAACGAATGGACGCCGGACTGGCTGCTGAAGCTGATGTAACGTAGCCTGACGGTGGTGGGTGTGCTGCAGAACTATCAAGTGAAATAATCGATAGTCGCTTCCGGGAATTTGTCGAAGATTTGTTCGGTAATATGCTCCCTGAGTGCTTGGGCCTGTTCGTCGGGATATACGTACTTGCCCTGTCCCCAGCGCCCCCACTTATACTTTCGTTTCGCTTCGTCCATTTCCAGCTTTGTCTTCGGATAGCGCTTGAGAATGACGTTTTTCGCCGTTTTGGTGAACCGGTGCTGAATCAGCTCGAAGGTCAGGTCCTTGACGGCTTCGCGGGGTAAAGCTTCCTTAAGCTTCTCCAACAGATGCGCATACCCTTCTTCCCAGCCCTCATGCCAAATAATCGGGGCAATGATGAAGCCGAGCGGGTATCCTGCTTTGGCAATCTTACCGGCGGCTTCGATTCGTTCCGCGAAGGTGGAGGTTCCGGGCTCGAATTGTTTGATAACATAGTCCGCATTGACACTGAAACGGATGCGGGTATGGCCGTTATGCCTAAGATTAAGCAGCGGCTCGACATGGTGGAATTTACTGACGAAACGCAGCCGGCCGTAAGGTTCGTCCGCCATGAATTCAATCAACTCGGACAGGGAGCCGCTGATATGCTCCAGCCCTAGCGGATCGGATGTGCAGGCGGCTTCGAAGCGGGTGATTTCCGGGGCGCGTTCATCGATATATTTTTTAGCAGCCTGCAGGATTTCATCCGTATTGACATAAACGCGGATATAAGGCTTCGCCCCGAGCGTCGTCTGCAAGTAACAGTAATGGCAATGAGCCATACAGCCGGTCGCAATCGGAATCGCATATTCCGCGGAAGGCTTGGATTGGTCGAAGGTAAGTGTTTTGCGTACTCCAACGACCAGTGTATTTTTGGCCATACGATACTTGGCGAATTCGTTATCCCCCGGCAGATTGGTGATTCGGTTATGCGAAGTCGTCATCCGGATAGGAAGCCCTTCCTTCTTGGCCCATTCCATAATCCGGACTCCTTTGGGATAATTCAAAGCGTTCGGTTCGAAATAGACCAATTCCGGAATGAAAACTTTAGTGCTTCGCGGCGGGCGTGCCGTTTGAACAGACATAGGCGGGTTCGAGGCTCCTTTCTAAATGGTATGGATGGTTCTATCCGTTAGAATTCGTAAGAGATCCCTGTTTCACACATGGGAATAAACAACTGATGGTTGTTTTTATGGTAAACTTGCTTTACTTAGTCCAAATGGTATATCATACATACAGTACTATTGAGCGGTTTAGTTGTGGTTAAACTGGCAAGGAGGGGTTCGGATGGCCACACCGAGTATGGAAGATTATTTGGAACGCATTTATAAATTAATCGATGAGAAGGGCTATGCCCGTGTATCCGATATTGCAGAAGGTCTGGCTGTTCATCCTTCCTCTGTAACTAAAATGATCCAAAAACTCGATAAAGACAGCTACCTAGTCTACGAGAAATATCGTGGACTTATTTTAACACCCAAGGGCAAGAAGATGGGTAAAAGATTGGTAGAACGGCATCACCTGCTGGAGCAATTTCTTGAGGTCATTGGTGTACAGGAAGAAAATATCTACGCGGATGTAGAAGGAATCGAGCATCATTTAAGCTGGGATTCTATTACATGCATTGAAGTGCTGGTAGAGTATTTCAACCGGCATCCCGAAGCATCGGAGCAGCTTAAACAGCTTCGGGCCGAGATGGAAGCCGAATAGAATAACAAGAAGAAGAGGACCTGCGGGTCCTTTTTTTGTTTACTTGGAGCGAAAGACAAAGCGGTTCTCGGAATTTGTCTGTCCGTACCCCGGCGCCAACCGCTTTCCGTCATGAACGAGTCCCTGGCAGCGGTTCTAGGGACATCTCCCGTCGTCATACATATACAACGACTCGTATTCATACGGATTCGGCAGACGGGGGAGGCGGAGCGATGAAGGTCAATGCCGTTTTTGAAGGCGGTGGAGTGAAGGCTATAGGATTGGCAGGGGCGGTCAGCGAGGCGGAGAGAAGAGGGGTTACCTTCCACCAGTTGGCGGGAACGTCGTCAGGGTCCATAGTGGCTGCCTTATTGGCAGCGGGCTATAAAGGGGAAGAAATGAAGCAAATCATTCTGAGCACTCCCTTTATATCCTTTCTGAAAAAAAGCTGGCTCCACCAAATAAGGTGGATTGGTCCGGCCATCCGGCTGTTCGTTAAAAAAGGGCTATATTCCGGCGAGGAGCTGGAATACTGGATTTACAAGCTGCTGCAGGCCAAAGGAATCCGGACGTTCGCGGATCTGCCTTATAACCGGCTGAAAATCATTGCCTCCGACATTTCCCTCGGGAGATTGCTCGTCCTTCCCGACGATATTTCCCGTTACGGAATCGATCCTCACAAATTTACTGTGGCCAAAGCGATTCGCATGAGCACCAGCATTCCTTATTTTTTCGATCCGGTCATTATCCGCAAGAGATATCCCCGCAAGAAGAAGGAAAAATTTACAGATCAATTTGTTTACATAGTGGACGGAGGATTGTTGAGTAATTTCCCCCTATGGTTATTCGATGCCCATGAAGCGGAACCGGGGGAGAAGATTTTGCCGACATTGGGATTTCAGCTCGTAGGCCGGGGAAGCAACGAGCCTAACCGGATTGTCGGCCCTCTTAGCATGCTGCAAGCTCTGTTCTCGACCATGATGGATGCACATGATGAAAGATTCATCGAAGAACACAAGTCTTTTCGCACCATTAAAATTCCGACCTTGGGCATTCATACGACCGAATTTGATCTGTCCAAAGAGAAGAGCATTGAGCTGTATGAATCCGGCAGGAAGGCCGCGGCCAAATTTTTCGATAAATGGTCGTACGAGGATTACCTTGCCAAATGCAAAAAGACGGACGTAGCCGCAATGGCAGTCGTCCGTCAGTGATACCGGGGCGGCTCGTCTTCATCCCCGGAATTATTCTTGTTTCCTTCAATGACCCGGAAGCGAGCCCGTTTTCTCTGTGCGGGTCCGCTCCTCCCCGTCCGCTGCTTGGGCTTGGGCCGGGAATAAGACGAGGAGGACGTGAACAGGCGGCGAAGGCGGGCCGGAGGGAATTTATACAGCAGAAAAATCGCTCCGAAGATAATGACCGGGAGCAGGAAGGACCCCGGCGATTTGACTAAATTATATAATATACCAATGGCGATCAGTGTTAGTACGATATAAACCGCAGTCGGATATCGTCTTCTCATGGACGGCCTCCTTAGGGAACTAGGGATTTTTTGCCGAAATCGGAATCCAGTTCTCTCATGCGGTTGAACGAAGCGATCGACACCTCCACCTGGTCGTCTGTAGGCTGTTTGGTTGTCAGCATCTGAAGCCAAAGCCCCGGATAGCCCAAGTATTTAAGCACAGGGGTATCCCGCAGCAGGTTGGTGAAGCGCAGAGCTTCATAAGATACGCCGATTACGACCGGCAGAAGAACGATCCGCTGCCAGATTCTATCCCATAAGTTATCGTATGGCACGAAGGAATAAATGATGACCCCGATCAGAACTGTCAGTACCATAAAGCTGCTTCCGCAGCGGTAATGCAGGGTGCTGAACTTCTGCACATTCTGGACGGTCAGCGGGACCCCCGCTTCATAAGCGCTGATCACTTTATGCTCGGCCCCGTGATATTGGAACAGTCTCTTAATCAGCGGTGTTAAAGAAATAATATAAATATAGCCGACGAGGAAAATGATTTTGATCAGGCCTTCAATCAGATTGTGCAAAATTTGGTTCTCGAATCGATCTTTAAAAATGATGTGTTCCACAAAGGCAGGGACAACGGTGAAAATAAGCTTGCCGAAAATAAAGGAAAGCACTCCGACCACGGCTACCCCGAGTACCAGCGTCAGCTTGCCCATCATTGACGATTCTTCCTGCTTGACTTCCTCGCCTTCCTCCTCGGCAAATACCTCTGCGGAAAAATTAAGATGGCGGGAGCCGTTAGCGGTAGATTCCACAATAGCGACAAGTCCCCTCAGGAAGGGAATTTTCTTGAGTATGCGAACCCATTCCTTACCGCTTTTACGAGGAACCTCCAGAAACGAGATTTCCTTGTCCTTGCGGCGCACGGCCGTAACATGGACGGACTTACCGGCAAACATAACCCCTTCGATTACCGCCTGTCCGCCATAGATGTTGTTCTGAGACAATAAGTTCACCTTCTCAACATTAATCTTTTTCTTTATTTTAACGAAAACGGGTACGGAATGCCAATGATTTACGCAATCATATAATGGATATACTATCGGAAGCATGCCAAC
Organism: Paenibacillus sp. SAFN-117; assembly: GCF_051966115.1. NCBI lineage: Bacteria > Bacillati > Bacillota > Bacilli > Caryophanales > Paenibacillaceae > Paenibacillus > Paenibacillus sp. SAFN-117. Next base: position 55,227 of record NZ_JBQCLK010000003.1, on the reverse strand, counting down.
CATCGACCTTATAAGTCTTTCCAAGTTTTTTCAACAACTCATAGACCCCCGCGAAAATCAAAAAGTATTCTCAAACCGGGGAAACTTATGGTAAAATGGCTACGTTATCAAGCCAAACTATCCAGGTGATCTGATTGAAAAAAATTTTGGTGCTGCACGGTCCGAATTTAAACATGCTCGGAATTCGTGAACCCGGCGTCTACGGCACAACTTCATTGCCGGACATAGAGCGTAACCTGCAGCAGCTGGCCGGAAGGCTGTCTGTGGAATTGGAATGCTTCCAATCCAACCACGAAGGAGAGCTCATCGACCGCATCCATCAAGCGTACGGGGTTATGGACGGGATTCTCATCAACCCCGGTGCCTTCACTCATTACAGCTATGCGATCCGCGATGCGATCTCCTCGGTGAAGCTGCCGGTCGTAGAAGTGCATCTGTCGAATATCCATCAGCGCGAAGCTTTCCGTCATGTATCTGTTACTGCTCCGGTGTCTGTGGGCCAAATAACCGGATTCGGGGAATACAGCTATGAGCTTGGCCTGATGGCTTTGCACCGGCATCTTACAAAGGAAGTCAGGTGATTGCGATGAAAACGTCCAGATTGACCCGGTTAAGAGAAGCGATGGAAAAAGCCGAGCTGGAAGCACTTTTTGTAACCAATGGCTATAACCGAAAATATCTTACCGGATTTACAGGAAGCTCCGGATACGTTCTTGTGACGCAGGACCGGGCTGTTCTGCTGACCGATTTTCGCTATACCGCTCAAGCGGCCGAGCAGGCCAATGACTTCGAAGTCATAGAACATCAGCGCAAGATTATGCTCTCGGTCAAGGAGATTCTGCACAAGCATGGAATCCGCAGACTCGGCTTCGAGCAGAATGACGTCACCTACGGCACGTATTTGAGTTACTCCGCCGATTTGGGTGATGTAGAGCTGGTGCCGACAGAATCGCTCGTACAGAAGCTTCGAATGATCAAGGATCAGGATGAGCTGCGAATTATGAAGGAGGCCGCCGCTTTGGCCGATGACACTTTCTCCTTCATTCAGACGAAGCTTAAGCCGGGTGTTTCCGAGAAGCAAATTGCGCTGGAGATGGAATTTTATATGCGCAGCCGGGGGGCCGCATCTTCTTCCTTCGAAACGATTGTCGCCTCCGGGGAAAGATCCGCGCTTCCTCATGGAGTCGCCAGTGATCGTTTGCTGGGAACGAATGAATATGTTAAGCTCGATTTCGGAGCCTATTACAAAGACTACTGTTCGGATTTGACCCGCACGGTCTGCCTCGGACAGCCGACAGACAAGCATAAGGAAATTTACCAGATCGTGCTGGAGGCTCAGATGCATACGCTGGCTAATCTTAAGCCGGGAATGACAGGCAAAGAAGCCGATGCGTTAGCCAGGGATATCATCAAGCGGGCAGGGTACGGCGATAACTTCGGGCACAGCACCGGCCACGGCCTTGGCATGGAGGTTCACGAAGCCCCGGGCTTGTCCTATTTGTCCGAAACCGTGTTGGAGCCTGGAATGACCGTTACGGTCGAGCCGGGCATCTATATTCCGGGCTTCGGAGGCGTCCGCATTGAGGACGATATCGTCATAACGGATACCGGAATAGAACGGTTGACATATTCGGACAAAAATTTGATCGTCATTGATTAATTTCACTCGTGAGCCCTGGGTTCACTTTCTTCAAGGAGGATAAACCATGATTTCTGTTAACGACTTTAAAACCGGATTGACAATTGAGCATGATGGAGACCTGTTCTCGGTTATCGATTTCCAGCATGTGAAACCAGGTAAAGGAGCGGCATTCGTCCGTTCCAAATTGAAGAATATGCGCAATGGCAACATTGTGGAGAAGACATTCCGCGCCGGAGAAACTGTCGGACGGGCCCATGTGGAAAATCGTGAAACCCAATACTTATACTCTGCCGGAACGGAGCATACGTTCATGGATACGGAAACGTATGACCAGTTCAGCCTTCCTTCCTCTCGTCTGGAATGGGAGCTAAAGTTCCTCAAGGAGAATATGAGCGTTAACATTATTAGCTATCAGGGAGAAATTCTGGGCATCAGCCTTCCTAACAGCGTGGAGCTCAAGGTCGTTGAGACGGAGCCGGGGGTTAAAGGAAATACGGCAACCGGCGCTACCAAGAATGCAGTACTCGAGACCGGCTTGAACGTACAGGTTCCTCTGTTTATTAATGAAGGGGACGTGCTTCTGATCGACACCCGGGATGGCAAGTATATCTCCCGTGCCTAATCTAAGCTTCTGTGGCAAGCAGGTTTAACTAAAGCCTTCTGTCCGGAAAGGGAATTTTAATTCTTTTTCTGGATTGAAGGCTTTTTATACGTATTAATAAACCGGCTGATCGAACCTTTCTGAGGCAGGGGGATAACATCGAAAGCTATAGCAAGAGGGTGGTTAAAGAAGCAGAAGAAACAGCGTTTCTCCTTAGCGTTACTTTTAGCAAATAAAATCCTATTGGAAGGCGAGGAAGTACCTGCCGCTGAATAGAATTAAACATGGCTTTTACCCTCGATTGTTCTGCAGGAGAATTTCACAGTTTCTTGTCACAATTTGTCGGGAGTATGCTATAATAGAAAATTGTTAAATGCTTGGGTGGGGAGTGAACCAACTTGTCATTAATCGTTATGAAATTTGGCGGCAGCTCTGTTGGGGATGCCGATCGCATGAAGCGTGTCGCGGCAAGAATAGTGGATAGACAAAGACAAGGAAACCGATGTGTTGTTGTGGTATCTGCTATGGGTGACACGACGGATGATTTGATAGATTTGTCCAAACAAATAGTTTCAGGCGCTCCTCCCGCTCGTGAGATGGATATGCTGTTATCTACCGGTGAGCAGGTTTCCATGGCGCTCTTGGCTATGGCAATCCGGGAATTGGGAGAATCAGCCGTATCTTATACGGGTTGGCAGGCCGGGATGATAACGGATCCTGTTCATAGCAAAGCCCGCATTACCGATATACGCCCGGACCGGGTTATTAAATCTGTAGAAGAGGGCCATATTGTCATTGTTGCCGGCTTCCAGGGAATGACTGAAGACGGACAGATTACGACGCTCGGCCGCGGAGGTTCGGATACGACGGCGGTAGCGTTAGCCGCAGCTATTAAAGCTGATTTATGTGAAATTTACACGGATGTGGACGGAATCTACTCGACCGATCCGCGGGTAGTTAAAGTCGCCCGTAAATTAAACGAGATTTGTTATGATGAAATGCTGGAGCTGGCCAATTTGGGTGCCGCGGTGCTGCATCCGCGCGCGGTAGAATACGCCAAGCATTATCAGGTCCCGCTGGTGGTACGATCCAGCTTCTCAACTAACGAAGGTACTTATGTGAAGGAGGAAGCAGTGATGGAGCAAGGGGTTGTCGTGAAGGGCATCGCCTACGATAAGAACGTGTCCCGCATTAGCATATTGGGGGTTCCGGAGAAGGTGGGGCAGCTGGCCAAAGTATTCTCCGCTCTTGCCAAAGAAGGCATCGATGTGGATATTATCGTGCAAAGCGGAGTCAAAGACGGAGCCGCCGATTTCTCGTTCACCGTCTCTTCCTCCGACAAAGACAGAGCTATGGAAGTGATTGCTTCCATTCAGTCCGAAATCGGATTCCGCGAAGCCGTATCTGAGGTTAACCTGGTGAAGGTTTCGATCGTCGGAGCGGGAATGGTCAGCAATCCCGGAGTGGCAGCCACCATGTTTGAGACGATTTCCGAGCTGGGTGTCAGTATCAATATGGTAAGCACATCCGAAATTAAAATGTCCTGTGTCATCGATGCCGACCGGTTGAACGATGTTGTTCGCGCGCTGCACACCGCTTACGGTCTGGATACGGATGTCCAGGCATTCGTTGGCGGACCGGCGGAACGGAGATAAGGGCCTAGCCGAAACGCTCGAAAATATAATTGAAAATTTTCAATAATAGAGCGGTTATTCCGGCGGCCATCAAGGGGCCTACCGGAATACCGCGCATGAAGACGATCCCGAAGATCGATCCGATTACCAGACCCACAATAATTTGTGGGTCTATTTTTAATAGTTCAAGCCCTTTGCCGTTCATATAAGTGGCGATCGCTCCTCCGGCAAGAGCAAGAATACCCGGCCAGGACGTGAAGACGGTGGATACTTCCTTCCAGGAAATTTTCTCGCTGGCAAAAGGCACGAGAACTCCCATAGTCAGGAACAGCAGGCCTAATTCAAGCCCTCTGCGCTCGATTCCCGGCAAATAGCGGTCCAGACTGACCAGCTTGACGACTAACAGTATGCAGGCAGCCGTTGTAATAATATGGGACCGTCCGATAAGACCGATAATGATCAATGCGACGAGGATGAAATTTCCGTTCATTCAGGATTGCCCCTTGTCCAAGTGGATTCTATTTAAGTGTATGAGGGGCATGTGGAATTAGAACAGGCTTTTGAGGGAGCTAGCAGGCTGCGGACTATCCGGCAAGGCCAACAAGCATACCTTCCGCTCCTCGTCCAGCACCGGCACGACCGGCATAGCATCGACCTGACAGCAGAACAGCACATCATCCTTACAGCCCAGACGACTGAGCCTGATTCCGTTGGCGCAGCTCAGAACGATACGGGACAAGTCCCTGCTTGCCTGACGATAGCTCTGTTCCATAGCCAGGCCGAAATCGTTCATCCTTCCTTCGTCTCCCAGACCGCGCAGGATCAATCCCCCGATCAATCCCGCGCACAGACCATCCTCCAGGGAAAATTGTCCCTGGGTGCCGGAGCAGAGCAGCATGACGTCTCTTCCAGATGCTGAGGCTGCGGCTGCGCAGGCTGACGCATTAAGGAAAGAACCGATGAACACCTGCTTGGCTTTCCTCGCTTTGCTTATGGCTGACGTTCCGTTAGTGGTGGTCATGACGATTTTTCTGCCTCTTACCGCAGGTGACATATATTCGGAAGGTGAATTTCCGAGATCGAATCCGGCTATTCGCTCGCAGTTGCGTTCGCCGCCGAGCAGATCGCCCGCTTCTTTCATTTCCCAGGCTTGCTGAATAGTTTTAACCGGTATGACCGATACGCAGCCATGAGACAGCCCTGTAACGATATTGCTGGTGGCGCGCAGAACGTCAATGACAACGACTGTTTTGTCAGCCAACTCTTGTTCTGTCTTCTCGTTAAGAGTGGGAATGACCTCAATCTGCATATTCTTTTCCTCTCTATTAACTTATTCATTCACAACAACAGCGTTATTTAGGTTTATGCAGGCTGCTCACCTTGGCGAGCGGTTCGTCAATACGCCATTCGGATGCTTCATACCCCAAATTGAGAGAATCACCGGTTTTTGCTGCGGGATCGGTTTCAATATCAAACTTCTGGGCGGCGGCCGCCAGCGTGAAGGTATCCGCACGCAGCCCTCGGCGAAGCGCCTCCAGCGAGAGAACTTCCTGCGGAGCTACGTTACCCAGATTGATCGTCGGCCCCAACCGGTTAATAAGATGGACCTGCTGGGATTTCTGAGGCGCTTCCCACATGAGAATATGCTGTCCCGGAATTTGGCTTAATACCTGCTCAATCTGATCGTCCCGGCATTCCCCGTTCTCATCGAAGATTCCGACCCCGGCTCCGGATTCTCTTCCCTCGATCGTTACCAATTCCGCTCCCAGCCGGATATCCTCATTCATGGTTTCCACCAACTCAGAGGCTTCAATGGTGGAGCCCCATCCTTTTTTTCCATATTCCGTGTAGACCTTCAATCCGTGTGAAAGCGCGCAGCTGATAAGCTCATTCCTTCTCCTACGGTCCAGATCAATGATTCCATCGGATATTTCAATGGAATTAAAGCCAATTTCCTTAATCATGGCAAAATATTCATCGACCGCCCCTCCATGGACAGCGACTTCCAGAAAAGTTCCTCCGGGATAAATGTCGATTCCGAAGGCTTTGGTCATTTCCACCTTGTGGGCCAAAAGACGCTTCGGATATAAGGGCGATGTGCCGAATCCGATTTTGATCATATCGATATACGGGGCTGTCGTGGCCAGCAAATCCTCCAGCGCATGCAGTCCCAGCCCTTTGTCAATCACCATGGTTTTACCGCAGGTCCGCGGCTTCTCTAATCGGCTTCGGGTCGGATCCGATAGAAGCGGATGCCAATCCAGTGAGGTTGCTTCCATAGAAATAATCTCCTCGCGTTAAGAATTGATTCCACATGTGACCATCATATGCATTTGAAAATAGCGTTGTGCCCATCATCCTAAAAAGAGACAAGCCCGCATAGAGTAGAGTAAATGAATCAAGAAGGAAGGGGGGAGTCTATTGATTAACAAAATCGTTATGAGCATGGCTTCGCTTCGGATTATATCGGGGAGCCTGGAAATTTTGGCCGCTCTGCTTATTCTTCGGCTCAATCAGGTGGACAAAGCTCTCTTGGTCAACACGGGTCTGGCGGTCGTCGGACCGATCGTTCTATTAACTACCACGACCATTGGTTTAATAGGAATCGCAGACAAGCTGTCCTGGGGTAAATTCGCTTGGGTGATTGTCGGGGTAACCTGCATTTTTATTGGGATTTTAAAAAAGTAATCTGTCATAAATCATTCGGCCAAGCATAAGTATGTTGTAGACACTGGACAACTTGGAGGCAGCCGAAAATGCTAGAGTCCTTAAAGAACATTCTACCTCATCCATTGAAATCCGCCGTAGAGCGTCTGCCTTCTCCTATCGGCTCTCAATTGGAAGAGCTGCGAATCAGGGAGGGCAGGCCTTTAGAGATTGGGTATGGGGGCCGCTATGGTTTCGTTACCCGGGAAGGGACGGTTGCCAGTCATCCGGCGGAAGCGATGCGTCCTACGAACGAAGATTGCACGATGCTGCTCGATCTGCTGACCAATCATTCGGTATATTCCTTCGAAGAAGAGCTGAGGCGAGGGTATATTACGATTGCCGGCGGGCATAGAGTAGGCCTGGCTGGTAGAACTGTCTTGGGCCAGGGGCAGGTGAAGCTGATCCGGGACATCTCCAGCTTCAATATCCGGGTCGCCCGGGAGAAGCCGGACAGCGGTCTTCCCGTATTGCCGCTGCTGCTGGACCGGGAGCGGCGAAAGGTTCGCTCCACTCTGATTGTTTCACCACCTCAGCACGGCAAGACGACAATCATCCGGGATTTGGCCAGATTGATCAGCGGTGGAGGGGCTTCATGGCCCCGGGAAATGGACACATTCAAAGTGGGCATCGTCGATGAGCGCTCCGAGATTGCAGCTTGCTACAAGGGGGTTCCGCGATTCGACGTCGGTCCGCGAACCGATGTGCTGGACTGCTGTCCCAAAGCGGAGGGGATGATGATGCTGATTCGTTCCATGTCGCCCGACGTGCTGATTGTGGATGAAATCGGCCGGGCCGAAGATGCACTGGCTGTTCACGAGGCGGCCCATGCAGGCATAGCGGTCATTGCCACCGCCCATGGAGCGGACCTCGCAGACATCCGCCGCCGGCCTGTTCTGAAGGAGCTTTGGGAATCCGGGGCTTTCGAACGCTATGTGCAATTGCGCAAAACAGGCTCCTCCGTTAGGGTCGAAGCGGCATACGACAGCGCCGGAAAGCGGCTTGATGCACTTGTGCCGGCCACGGGCCTGCGGAGGAAGGCGGATGCTTAAGCTGCTGGGAGGATTACTCATTATTGGTGCCGGAACGATGTTTGGCTTTTACCAATCGATGCAGCTCAGCAGACGCCCCAGGCAAATACGGGAGCTTATCCACATGCTGCAGAGACTGGAAACGGAAATTGGGTACGGCTCCACTCCTCTCTCGGATGCGCTTCTGGCTTCAAGCAAGTCTCTGTCGGAGCCTGTAGCCGTTCTGTTCCGCCGGGCCGCCGAATATTTGGACCAGCCTACGGGAATGACGACAGAGGCGTGCTGGCGCAAGGCCGTGGTCGAAGGCTGGCGGGATACCGCCATGAAAGCCGGGGAAAGAGAGGTTCTTCTGCAGCTCGGACATTCCCTTGGAATAACGGACAGAGAGGATCAGCTCAAGCATTTGCGGCTCGCCGTCAACCATCTGCTGGCGGAGGAGGAGCAAGCTGCCGAGGATCAGAGAAAGTATGCGAAAATGTGGAAAAGCCTGGGGGCGCTGGCCGGAGCTCTTATCGTTATTCTTGTTTACTAAATGGCTGGCCGCCAGCCAACGCTCGGAATGAAGAATGAGGTGCCGTCTATGAACGTGGATGTGAACGCGATATTCCAGATTGCGGGAATTGGCATCATCATTGCCATGATCCATACCGTACTCAAGCAGATGGGAAAGGAAGACATGGCTCACTGGGTCACCGTCATCGGCTTTGTCGTGGTGCTTTTCATGGTCGTCAGCATGCTGAACGATTTATTCAGGGAAATCAAGACGATATTTCTTTTTCAGTAGGTGAAGGCAGTGGAAATCATCCAAATTGTAGGGGTGGGCCTGCTTGCCACCATTCTGATTCTCGTCCTGAAGGAACAAATGCCGTTATTCGCATTCCTGCTCGCTGTTTTTACGGGGATCGTCATTTTTTTCTTCCTGCTTGGCAAAATCTCTTCGGTGATCAACGTTCTCGAGGGATTGGCACGTAATTCCGGGGTCAATCCCGTCTTTCTCAAGACGATTCTGAAGATTATCGGGATCGCCTACATAGCGGAATTCGGGGCGCAGATTGTCAGGGACGCGGGACAGGAAGCCATAGCCGCGAAGATTGAATTGTCCGGCAAAATTTTGATTATCGTCATGGCCATTCCCATCATAACTGTCATTATCGAAACCGTAGTCAAACTGCTGCCGGTTTGACGGTACGAAGCAAGCATAGGAGCTGATCGCCGATGACCCTGCGGAACAGATGGGCGTGGACGGCCCTGTGGCTGTTCATTCTTGTATTCGGCGCCTCGCTGGGAGAAACTGCAGCACACGCTATGGCGGGACCGGTTGATATCATCATACGGGAGCAAGCCGAGAATTTGCCGACGGACAAGGTGGAGCAGTTCTGGAACCGGCTGATGAAAGAATACGGCGGTTATTTTCCGGAAGGCCGGACTCCCGGATTTTTCGAACAGTTAATCCCGGGCCAACAGGGCTTCAGTTTCTCGGGAGTTTTGAAAGCAATTCTTTCTTACTTCTTTCACGAAATTTTGGTTAACGGCAAGCTGATGCTGACGATCGTGATTCTCACCGTATTCAGCATGATACTGGAAACCTTGCAGAGCGCCTTCGAGAAAAATGCGGTCAGCAAGATCGCCTACGCCATCTCTTACATGGTTCTGATCGTCATCGCGATCAACAGCTTTAACGTGGCCATCGGATACGCCAAGTCGGCCATTACCGACATGATCAATTTTATGATAGCGGTCGTTCCGCTGCTGATGACGATGCTTGCATCCATGGGAAATTTGGCCACCGTGTCCATCATGCATCCGCTGATCGTCTTTATGATCCATACCATTGGGACTGCCGTCTATGTATTTATTTTCCCGCTCCTGTTCTTCTCTGTAGTGCTGCATATTGTCAGCTCATTGTCGGACAGGTACAAGGTGACCCAATTGGCGAATCTTATTCGCAAGGTCAGTATGGGGTTGTTGGGCTTTTTTGCCACCGTCTTCCTTGGAGTGGTATCGGTTCAGGGGTTTTCCGGAGGTGCTGCAGACGGAGTGACCATCCGGACGGCCAAGTATATTACCGGGAACTTCGTACCTGTCGTCGGCAAGATGTTTACTGACGCTTCCGACACCGTCATTGGCGCGTCTCTTCTGGTCAAGAATGCGATTGGCCTGGTAGGTGTGGTCATCATTGTCCTGCTGTGCGCTTTCCCCGCGGTCAAAATATTAACGTTGGCCTTCATCTACCATTTGTCCGCGGCCGTCATTCAACCGATGGGTGACAGCCCGATTGTTACCTGCCTGCAAACGATAGGGAAGAGCATGATTTATATATTCGCGGCCATGGCGGTCGTCGGGCTGATGTTCTTCCTATCGATCACGATAATGATCACGGCCGGCAATATTTCCGTCATGATGAGATAGAAGATCGGGCAGTCTTGGAGGGGAAGAGGATGCAATGGCTTAGCGGCTGGTTGAAAGAATTGATATTGCTCATCTTGATTGCCACGTTTGCGGACTTGATTCTTCCTAACAATTCTTTACAGAGATATGTTAAAACAGTCATCGGCTTGTTTCTGATTCTGGTGCTTCTCTCTCCCGTCGTTCGCTTGCTGCAAAACCAGTGGGATGCGAATCGAATGATGAGGGCGGCCGAAGCCCTGCAGACGGAATCCGGCCGCCGAGGGATTCCTTCCCTGGAATCGATCACCCGCGAGGCGGAGAAGCTGGCAGCCTCCAATGAACGGCAGGCGGTGGCCATTCTGGAAACGAGGCTGGCGGAGGAAGTGAAGAAGGATTTGATTGAGAATACAACGGAACGGGTCGAGAGTGTCCAGATAACGGCGGGACAGGATTCCGAGGGGAAGCTGACGATTGAACGAATGAATATCGTTCTTGCCCTCGTTAAGCCGAAGGACGAGTCGTCCAAGGATGCCATTCCGGCTGCCGGCGGCCGGAAGATAGACATCGAACCGGTCCGGCCTATCGAGCCCGTTGAACCGGTAAAGCCGGTCATTATCGGCCGGGATTCGCCGCCGGAAGCGGAAGGGGCGACCGGGACAAGCGGGGGAGGCCGGTCTGCGGAGCTCGAATCCAGACGGGAGACGGTTATCCGGTATTTGCATACACAGTGGCAGATTGGGCCGGGGCAAATCCATCTAACCTTTGGGGGAAGGCCGGAAGGTACTAATGGCAATCGAACGAAGGGATGACGGGCATTCCGAACGCATCCGCGGTCTCCAATAGATGAATCAACGACAGCGATTCCGAAGTCCAATATGGGCTCGTAGTGAGGTGCCGTATGGGTAAGTGGAAACAAATGATAGAACAATGGATGAGCGGCGGCCCAGGCGGGCCTAAACGGATACAAGCCCTGCGAATGCTGCTCATTATCGGATTGGCGGGAGCAGCCCTGATGATTTTGAACTCCTTCATTACGGTCAAAGAGATCGATCCCGCGAGTACCGGACCGCCGTGGCGGGAGGACGCGCAGGAGACTATCGCCTTCGGGGGAGGCGGCAAGGACCGTTCGGTCTTCCGTGAATATGAGCAGGCTTACGAATCGCAATTGAAGGATATTTTGGCGAAGGTTGTAGGAGTCGGAGAGGTCGAAGTGCTGGTTACGATTGATTCCACGGAAGAGATAACCGTTGAGAAGAATACCCAGGAGAGCCAGCAGGTCACCAACGAGAGGGACCAGAACGGTTCCACGAGAAATAACTCGGATGTCACGCGCAGCAGTAACGCCGTCATGATGCAGCAATCGGGCGGCGAACAACCGCTCGTGCTGAAATATATCAAGCCGAAAATCAGGGGGGTGATGGTGGTAGCCAATGGCGCCGAAAATGCCACAGTCAAAAAGCTGATTGTCGAAGCCGTAAGCAGAGGCCTGGATGTTCCGGCCAACCGGATCTCGGTCGTTCCGCGCAAACAATAATTGCGGCAGGGGCAACACCCACCCATACCAAAGCGCATATCAAGGAGGAATAGATCAATGAATACCAAACGGCAAACGATATGGTTAGTTTCCATGCTCAGTTTAATGGTTGTGTTATCCGCCTACTATTTGTTCACCGAGGATGTAAACAAGATGGATTTAAATGCGGGCGGCGCAGCGCTGGAGCAGGTTAATGTGGATATTCAGCAGCTTGATCAGCATCCTAAGACCGATTCGGATCAGGCGGTTTCCGGCCAGGTTCAGAAGGAGACTGCCGGGCAGCAAGAAGCCGATAAGGGAGCGATCAGCCAGTCCGATCAGCAGATCCTGGAGCAATTGGAGAGCACGGCGACTTCCGGTGCCGACTATTTCTCCGCGTTGAGTCTGAAGCGGTTGGAAAGTCTGCAGAAACGGACCGAAGAATTGATGGAGCTGGCCAATAGCAAGGAGAAGAGCAGTGAGGAAGTGGGCCAGGCCTTGGAGGAGCTTCAGCAAATTGAAATGACTAACGCTAAAGTGGAAAGCTTGGAGGAACAGCTTACGCAAGACTATAAGAGCGCCATTGTTATGGAGCAGGACAATAAGTGGAAGGTCATCGTGCAAGCGGACAAATTGGAAAAAAGCGAAGCGGTCACCATTGCCGACTTGGTAATGACAGAAATGAACATAGGTCCTGAGAAAATTCAAGTACAATACATTCCATAAAAAAAGCTCCTGACGGAGCCTCTTCGAAGATGAATAACCCGGTATTAGAGGTAGCTTTTTATGCCAATTAGAAAGTTGTTCCATTTTAATGCTTTAATGAACTTAAACTTTCTAATGTGGTAAAAAAGAATCCTGTCGAAAATTCCGTTTTCAGCGTTTTTTTCTCGCTTTTTGTCGCCGGAGCCCGGGTAAACTGGGCTCTTTCCATTTCCATCGTTTATGTTATAATTACTAACGTTGCAAGTGATGCCGCTGCCTGTCCTTCCATAAGGACAGTGTCATTTTACAAATTCCAAAGCCCTATGCTTTCGAAGCCGGTTTTTGCTTCGCAAAAACATTAAGGAGTGAACGAGTTTCATGTTTAAATTAAGTGAAATCAAGGAATTGATTCAACTGGTGGATCAGTCCTCCCTTCAGGAATTGGAGATCCAGAATGAAAATTGCAAGCTGTTCATCCGCAAGCCTTCTCCATCCAAATCGGAGACGGTCTACGTAGCTTCGGCCCCCCAGCAGCAGGTCGCAGCCACTCCACAAGCTTCGCCATTACCTCAGGCCGCTGCCGTTCAAGCGGAAGCCGAGAGCAAGGATGGCCAACAACCTGACAGGTCCCATTTACATACAATCACATCGCCTATGGTCGGCACATTCTATTCGGCTCCTTCCCCGGAAGCACCGCCATTTGTCAGTGAAGGCTCCAAGGTTAAAGAAAACACAGTGGTTTGTATTGTTGAAGCGATGAAGCTGATGAATGAAATCGAAGCCGAAGTAAACGGAGAAATAGTCGAGGTTCTTGTAGATAACGGTCAGCTCGTTGAATTCGGTCAGCCTTTGTTCCTGGTTAAACCGATATAATCAGCCATACCTTCAGGAGGAAATCGAATGAAGTTCCAAAAAATATTAATTGCAAACCGTGGTGAAATAGCTGTCCGAATCATTCGCGCTTGCCGGGAATTAGGGATTTACAGCGTGGCGGTTTATTCCGAAGCCGACCGTGATTCGCTGCATGTCAAGCTGGCGGACGAGGCCTACTGCATCGGTCCTACGCTTTCCAAGGACAGCTATCTTAATTTTACGAATCTGATGAGTGTTGCCACACTTACGGAAGCGGACGCGATTCACCCGGGCTACGGATTTCTTGCGGAGAACGCCGACTTTGCGGAAATTTGCGAGCGATGCAACATTACCTTCATAGGCCCATCGCCGGATGCGATTTCCCGGATGGGGGACAAGTCGGTAGCCAAGCAGACGATGAAGGAAGCCGGAGTCCCGGTCATCCCGGGTTCGGACGGTCTGATCGTTGAAGTGGAGGATGCTGTCCGGATAGCCCGTGAAATCGGGTATCCCGTCATTATCAAGGCCACCGCAGGCGGCGGGGGCAAGGGGATAAGGATTGCCGAGAACGAGGAATCGCTCATCCAGCAGATTACGACCGCACGTCAGGAAGCGGAGAAGGCGTTCGGAAACGCAGGCGTATATTTGGAGAAATACTTGACGGGCATGAAGCACGTTGAAATACAGATCATTGCCGACAAGTATGGGAACGTTGTTCATTTGGGCGAAAGGGATTGCTCTGTCCAGCGCAGGAGACAGAAGCTGGTGGAAGAAGCTCCATGCCCGGTATTGACGCCGGAAATTCGGGAAAGAATGGGAGAAGCGGCCGTTCGCGCCGCGAAAGCCGTTCAGTATTCGGGGGCGGGAACGCTGGAGTTTCTGCTCGGACCGGATGGAAACTTCTATTTTATGGAAATGAATACGAGAATTCAGGTGGAGCACCCGGTTACCGAAATGATCACGGGCGTCGATATCATCAAGGAAATGATTATGGTTGCACAAGGAGAAGCGCTGTCCATCTCTCAAGAGGATGTTCAAATCGACGGCTGGGCGATAGAATGCCGAATCAACGCAGAGGACCCGGACCGGAATTTCATGCCTTCGCCGGGGCAGATCGATTTCTATCTCGCACCGGGAGGATTCGGGGTCCGCGTCGACAGTGCAGCTTATCCCGGGTACATGATATCCCCCCATTACGACTCCATGATTGCCAAGCTGATCGTATGGGGCAAGACGCGGGAGGAAGCGATAGAACGAATGAAACGCGCACTGATCGAATTTGCGATTGATGGGATCAAGACGACGATTCCTTTCCATCTCAAGCTGCTGAACCATCCGAAATTTCTTAAGGGAGATTTCGATATCAAGTTTCTGGAAGAATATGATGTCAATAAGCAAGGGTAGCCTATTGGCTGTTCGAAGCAAGATGACCGGGAGAGTTCGATCTTTCGCCTGAATTTCCAAGAACCCGGCCCGAAAGAACTTGGATTGTCATATTTTTTCAGCAATGGTATAGTATTTAGATAAGACAGACCTGTCCTTGTACGAGATTCGCACGGTCTGAAAGCGATCAGGAGGTCATTTATTATGAGTACAATTGCCCCGGATTATGAGAAAACGGATTTGGGCAACATTCAGATTGCCCCGGAAGTCATTGAGGTAATTGCCGGTCTGGCAACGATTGAGGTGCCTGGCGTCGCGGGAATGAGCGGCGGTTTCGCGGGCGGTATCGCCGAGCTGCTGGGACGGAAGAACCTGTCCAAGGGAGTCAAGGTGGAAGTAGGACAGAAGGAAGCCGCGATCGATGTTTCTATCATTGTTGAATTCGGTCATAAGATTCCGGAGGTAGCCGGAGAGATTCAACAGAACGTCAAGCAGGCGATTGAGTCGATGACCGGTCTGGATGTAGTGGAAGTCAACGTACATATTCATGATGTTCAATTTAAAGCCGTGGATAAGACGAACGAAGAAGAAACGGCTGTTCAACGTGTTAAGTAAGCCCGCTGAAACCGACTTTAACCCCCTCTTCCAAGCAGGGGGTTTCCTTTAAGGAGGGACAAGCCGCAGTGGCCAAAATCATCGACCGATTGTTATTGTTTATATTCAGTTTGTTTATTATCGTGGCGGCCAGTGTTATGCTGATAGCTACGTTTAATGCTATTCCTATGGAGACGACCAAAAAATTCGTAGAGCAGGTCTATACGGAATATCCGACAGCCGCCGCAGTGATCGCCACGCTCGTCGTCGTTATTCTGATCAGCATCCGGCTATTTGTCATAGCTGTACGTCCGGCTCAAGCGAATGCGGCTTCCATTGATCAGAGAACCGATTATGGAGATATTAGAATATCGCTGGATACGGTTGAGAACCTCGCTTTGAAATCCGCCAACCGGACCCGCGGGGTCAGAGATTTGCGTGCGAGAGTGCGCGTAAGCAATTCCGGGATTGAAATTGAATTGCGCACGGTCGTCGACGGCGAGACGCCTATTCCCGAGATGACCGAGGAGATCCAGCAAGCCGTTAAGCAGTATGTGGAGGAAATCACAGGAATTCCGGTAGCTATCGTTTCGGTCTATGTGGCCAATATCGTCCAGTCCTCCCCAACGTTCAAAAGCCGGGTTGAATAAAGGGGGGTACCGGGATGTTTAAACAGATGCTGGAGGATCGTCCGGGGACCGTCATCGGAACGTTAGGCGGAATTATTCTCGGCATTCTTTATTTGATAGTCGGTTTCTGGGATATGCTGATTTTTGCTTTTATCGTATTTATCGGGTATTATGTTGGAAAAAAAATCGATCTCAAGGAGCTTCGGCTGCAAGCGGGGAACCTTTGGCAATGGTTATCGGAAAGATGGAGAATGTTCAGATAAAATTCCTGCAAAGGACAACTACTCTGATCCGGTTGTTCCTTGCAGGTTTTTTGGCTTTGGATAGAGCCGGGGAAATAGCCCTGGATTTCATGCAGGAAGCTTTCCTGGGCAGAGGTTTCGCGGGGGCAGAAGCTTTATTGGAATAGGGTTAACGGGGCCGCTCGGATTCCGCCGGGATAACCGGAACGTATAGTAGGCTTAACCGCTGAACGCAGAAATTTAGCTGCCAAATTCATCTTCGAAAAGGTTCCGTCAGGAGCTTTTTTACCCTAGATCACAGGAGGAAAATCAATGAAACGGCGCTTAGCCAGAGAATTAGCATTGCAGAGCCTTTATCAAATGCAAATGAACGAGGTCACTTCACGGGAAGCGATTCAGATGGCCATCGAAGAGGCGGTCCATGAGAATGAGGCCGGACTGGAGGTCACTAATGAAGAGATCAGCACCGAGTACATCCGGGAGCTGGTGGATGGAACCTATAACCGTCTTGAGGAGATAGACCGGCTGCTGGAGAAATACATCAAAGGCTGGAAGATGGACCGGCTTTCGAAGGTGGACCGAGAAATACTGCGTCTGGCCACCTACGAAATGATTTACCGGGACGACGTACCGGCGAAGGTTGTCGTCAACGAGGCGATTGAACTGGCCAAGCACTTCGGCAGTGAGGAATCGGGCAAATTCGTTAACGGGGTTCTCGGACAGATGATTCGCGAAGTCGATCAAATCAAAGTGAATTTACAATAAAACACGAACATTCAGCTAGTTTTCCTTCTTATTTTTCGCCTTTACACTACCCGCTCAAAAGGTTAAACTGAAATTAGGAAAACCCTTGACACTAAGGAGGAAAATGAATGGCAGCGGAGAGAATTAACGGAAAACAGATCGTGGCTGAAATCCGCGAGCAAATTTCACAAGAGGTTCAGAGCTTGAAGGATAAAGGAATCCAGCCCGGATTGGCGGTTGTGCTTGTTGGGGACGACCCGGCTTCTGCCGTTTATGTTAGGAATAAGGCGAAGTCCTGCGCGGATGTCGGAATTCATTCCGAGGTCTACCGGCTTCCGGCCGAAACGAGTCAATCGGAGCTATTGCAATTAATCGGGAAGCTTAATGCAGACAGCCATATTCACGGAATTCTGGTGCAGCTTCCGCTGCCTGCTCATATTAACGAAGACGCAGTCATTGACGCCATATCGCCGGACAAGGATGTCGATTGCTTCCATCCCGTCAATGTAGGCAACCTGATGATCGGCAAGCCGGGAATGCTTCCGTGTACGCCTGCGGGGGTTATCGAGGTTTTGAAGAAGATCGGTATTTCGATCGAAGGTAAGCACGCCGTCGTAGTGGGCCGCAGCAATATTGTCGGCAAGCCTATGGCGATGCTGTTATTGCGCGAGAATGCAACGGTTACCGTCTGCCATTCCCGTACTCCGAATATGGAGGAAATAACGAAGCAGGCCGACATTCTGGTTGTTGCCGTGGGCCGGGCGCAGATGATAGAGGCCAGACATATCAAACCGGGGGCCGTAGTCATTGACGTCGGCATGAACCGTCTGGATAACGGAAAGCTGACGGGAGATGTTCATTACGATGATGCCGCGCAAGTGGCGGGCTATATTACTCCCGTACCCGGATGTGTCGGACCCATGACGATTACCATGCTGCTGCAGAATACGCTGCAGGCCGCCAAGAACAAGGCATCTCAAGCCTAGACAAGCGAAAGGTGAACATGAACCGGGATACGATATTTTCTGTAAAAGATCTTACCCGGCATATCAAGGTGACACTGGAAGGCGATGAGCGGCTGCAAAATGTTTGGGTAAGAGGAGAAATTTCGAACTTTACCCACCATTCGAGCGGGCACATGTATTTTACGCTTAAAGACGCCCAAAGCCGGGTAAAGAGCATTATGTTCAACTCCCACAACCAAAGGCTGTCCTTCGTTCCCAAGGAAGGGATGAGGGTGCTGGCGAGAGGGAGTATCTCCATTTATGAAAGAGACGGCCAGTACCAGTTTTATATCAATCAGATGCAGCCCGACGGGATAGGAAACTTGTATCTTGCCTTTGAACAGTTGAAGAAGAAGCTGGAAGCCGAGGGTTTATTCGCGGCGTCGCGCAAGAGGCCGATTCCCCGTTTTCCCCGGGCCATCGGGGTAGTGACTTCGCCCACCGGGGCAGCCGTCCGGGATATTATGACCACCTTGCAGCGGAGGCTCCCTTCGGTGCCGGTACAATTATACCCGGTGCTTGTCCAGGGAAAGCAGGCGGCACCCTCGATCGTCAAAGCGATTGAGACATTCAACCGGACAAGGGAGGTTGACGTGCTCATCGTCGGGCGAGGGGGCGGTTCGCTAGAGGAGCTGTGGGCCTTCAATGAAGAGATCGTCGCCCGCAGCATTTACGCCTCGGAAATTCCCGTTATATCCGCGGTTGGGCATGAGACGGATTTTACGATAGCCGATTTCGTTGCCGATCTGAGGGCGGCAACGCCTACCGCGGCGGCAGAACTGGCGGTTCCCCATCATATGGAACTGAAGCAGCAGCTTCATTATTCGGTTCATCGGCTGCGTCGCGGATTGTACCGAATGCTTCAGGAGCAGCGCGAAAGACTCGACCGGATTAACCGGTCCCAGGTTCTTACGAATCCGCTCAAGCAGCTCCAGCAGCCGGCGGAGCGCTTGGACAGGCTTAAGGAACAACTGCAATTCCGCATTCAGCAGCGATTGTCCGAAGCCAGGAGGAAGCAGTCCCGTCTGGAACAGGCTATCAGCGGCTATAATCCCAAGCGGCAAGCGGAATATGCCCGCAGGCGAACAGCGGACTCGTACAAGCGCATGGTCCAGGCTATGCAGGTGATGTACCGGATGGAGCGAAGCCGGTTCGAATCCCAACTGCGACAGTTGGATTCTCTAAGCCCGCTGAAAATTATGCAGCGCGGATACAGTCTGGTCTATGACGAACAGGAGAAGCGGTTGATCAAATCGATTCGGAGCGTGCAGCCCGGGGATATAGTGAAAGTAAGGTTGACGGACGGACAATTGGATTGCCATGTATGGGGGATGGAGGAAAGGAACGATGACAACGGACAAAACGGAGCTTAGCTTCGAGCAAGCGATGGATAAGCTGGAGGAAATCGTAACCCAGTTGGAAAATGGAGATGTGCCGCTTGAGAAAGCGATTGGCTTATTTCAGGAAGGGATGGAGATGTCCCGGATGTGCAGCCAAAAGCTGGACCAGATCGAACGCAAAATCGAGATGCTGGTGGAGGAGAACGGCACGATAGGCAAGAAGCCTTTTCTAGCGGAAATGGATGAAGGTGAATCAGTTTGAACCGAACTCTAAATATCCAGCAGTATATTAAAGCCTCGGCTGCATCGGTGGAGCAGGAGCTTAAACGTTCGATTCCCGAAGAATGGGAAATACCGGACACCCTGCGGGAAGCGGTCATGTATTCGCTTCTGGCCGGAGGCAAAAGGCTGCGGCCTGTTCTCATGATGGCGGCTGTGGAGGCGCTGGGAGGCGAAGCCGAGACGGCTTTGCCTGTTGCTTGTGCCGTCGAGATGATCCATACCTATTCGCTGATCCATGACGATCTGCCGGCAATGGATAACGATGATTACCGCCGGGGCAAGCTGACGAACCATAAGGTCTACGGGGAAGCCATGGCTATTCTTGCCGGGGATGCTCTGCTTACGCATGCGTTCTACACAGCTGCCCAAGTGTCCCGCAGAGCCGAGGTTCCCGCTGAACGGGCTCTCGCCATTATCGAAATGCTGTCCGAGCTGGCAGGGCCCAAGGGGATGGTAGGCGGACAAGTGGCCGATATGCTCGGTGAGCAGGGGTTGACCAAGCAAGAAGAGCTGGACGGTATCCATAGGCATAAGACCGGGGACTTGATTGTATTTTCGCTCAAAGCGGGAGGGATTCTCGGGGGAGCCAATGCGGAACAATTGACTGCCCTGGAACGATTCGGATACAAGATCGGGCTGGCCTTTCAAATTCAGGACGATATTCTTGATATTACCGGCGACGAGAAGAAGCTGGGCAAATCGGTCAACAGCGACGAGAAGCAGCAGAAGGTGACCTATCCGTATCTTATCGGCCTTGAGGCCTCGCGGCGGAGAGTGGAGAAGCTCACGGAAGAAGGGAAGCAAGCGATCGCTTCCGCAGGCTTCGTTCATCCCGAGCGGTTGAATGATCTTGCCGATTATTTAATGCAGCGCGATTATTGATAGAAGCGCTTTACGCAGGAGATTTGCGCTTATTTGGACGGATACCCCATTTTTCTGTAAGAAGGCTTCCATTGAGAAGGATTTGACTCCTGTGCTATAATGGTAGTCATTATAGGGTGGCGCAGTATTCTAGTCAGTCTACCATTTCTGAGGGCGGGCCTAAAAATTCGCCAAAGGGCACATCGATGAAGTTCCTGGTGTTGGCTTCTAACGCCCAGTTGGGGGCTGATGCTGGGAGTTAAGGTTGGAGGGCGATCCACAAAGGCATGTGGGCGTTGACCCTACTTCCGCGGAGGCCCAAGTTCGTGGCTTTTGCGCCACCGTGCGCTCGGCTACGGCTTGGGGTATGAACCTGCAAAGGCGAGCCTCACTTGTATCAGGGCGGTCAGCCCATGTATACTAAAACGGCTTGCGTGCAGCGTAGCCTGCCTTGAGTGAGTCAGAGGGGATTACAGAAAGTAGGACACTGTTTTTTCGGCCAAAAAAACAGTGGCTGGATGCTGTATGAAATCTGGCTTGCAAAAGAGGCTAAGGAATGGTTAAGGACTGCTGAGGAAAACTCCTAGACTGTTCACTTTCGTGAGGCTTTTTGGGGATTATAGTGTGGACTAAGTGGTAATCCAGTCTGGCGGTCGGTGACGGCGTCAAGACAGGCATAAAGGGAAACCGCCCTGTCGGCGACGACAGGGAGACTTGTCTGGGAAAACCTACTGGACCTAAGCCACAGCGTTTACTCAAGAAGCTGCCACTCCAATCCATGGAATGGGAGACGGTTTTCGAATAATGAAATATTCGTTAAGGCACTCCATGAAATGGAGTATTTTTATATCGGTTGTCACCTTCCTTCTGGCCAGCCTGTTTACGGTTACCTCGACATCTGTTCTCGAAGGAGTTTCCTGGGGCGTCGGGATGATTATTGTTTTAGTGCTGGTTCTGATCGGAGTCTTTTTTGATATATTGGGCTTGGCTGCCGCGGCGGCCAGTGAGGCCCCTTTTCACGGAATGGCATCGGAACGGGTCAGGGGTTCTAAGCATTCCATATACATTGTCCGCAATGCGGATCGGTTTTCGAACTTTTGTAATGACGTTGTAGGGGATATATCCGGGGTGATTAGCGGTGCGGCATCCGCAGTTGTCGTGATCAAGCTGATGGGCAACATCGGGAGCAGCAGCCAGGCGCTAAGCATTGCGGTCAGCGTAGTTTTTACGGCATTGGTTTCGGCCTTGACCGTCGGCGGCAAAGCGATGGGTAAATCGTTTGCTATCCATTATTCAACGGATATCGTGCTCATGATCGGGAAATTATTCTATTATCTGGAGCGTCATCTGAAGATTCGATTCTTTAACCCGAAAAAGCGGAAGCGCAAATCACTCAACGGGAAGCGAGGGAATAAACGTGCTCGAACTAGTGAATCAGCCTGAAGATTTAAAGAGGCTGTCCGTAGCTGAATTGGAAATTTTGGCCGATGAAATCCGTCAATTTTTAATTGAAAAGCTTTCGGTCACCGGGGGCCACCTCGCCCCAAACTTGGGTGTTGTTGAGCTTACGCTGGCGATGCACTATTTGTTTGATAGCCCGAAAGACAAATTTATTTACGACGTAGGCCACCAGTCCTACGTACATAAGATATTGACCGGACGCAAGGATCAATTCCATACCCTGCGCAAGTACAAGGGCTTGTGCGGCTTTGTCAAAAAATCCGAAAGCGAGCACGATGTATGGGAGGCCGGCCACAGCAGCACCTCTCTGTCCGCTGCTATGGGGATGGCGGTTGCCCGGGATTTGAAGGGCGAGGATAATAAAATTATCGCCGTTATCGGAGACGGAGCTATGACCGGGGGTATGGCCCTGGAAGCCATGAATCATATCGGTCATGAGAAGAAGAGGATGATCGTTGTCCTGAATGACAATGAAATGTCCATTGCTCCGAATGTCGGCGCTATTCATAATTATTTGAGCCGGATTCGATCGGATAAGCATTACAAGAAGGCCAAGGAAGAGGTCGAGAATATATTAAAGAAAATTCCCGCCATCGGGGATTCTTTGGCCAAGAAAGCCGAGAAAATAAAAGACAGCTTCAAATATTTGTTAGTGAACGGAGTGCTTTTTGAGGAGCTGGGCTTCACTTATATGGGGCCGATTGACGGGCATAACCTTCCTCTTCTGTTGGATTCGTTCCAGCAGGCGGATAAGGTGGATGGTCCCGTCTTGCTGCATGTCGTTACCATTAAGGGCAAAGGCTACAAGCCGGCGGAGGCCAACTCTCAGGCTTGGCACGGAGCGAGCCCTTACAAAATCGAGTCCGGCCAGATGCTGAAATCGGTAGGTCCGCCAATGTATACCGAAGTGTTCGGCAGTACGCTTATCGAGCTGGCAGAACAAGATTCCCGGATTATTGCGGTGACTCCCGCGATGTCGGCTGGCTCCGGTCTGCTTAAATTCGCTGAACGTTTTCCAAACCGGATGATTGATGTCGGTATCGCCGAGCAGCATGCCGCCACCCTCTGCGGGGCTCTGGCGGGTGAAGGAATGAAGCCGGTATTCGCGGTCTATTCGACCTTCCTGCAGAGAGCGTATGACCAGGTGGTGCACGATATTTGCCGGCAAAATCTGAACGTCGCCTTCGCCATTGACCGTGCGGGGTTCGTTGGACCCGATGGGGAAACCCATCAAGGTGTGTATGATATTGCTTATTTAAGAAGCATTCCGAATATGGTGCTGATGATGCCCAAGGACGAGAATGAATTGCGCCATATGCTGAAAACAGCCATTGAGTACAACGAGGGGCCGATTGCTGTGCGCTATCCGAGGATCAATGGTCTGGGAGTGGCGATGGATGAGCAGATGAAGCCCATACCGATAGGGACGTGGGAAGTCGTAAGGGAAGGTGCCGGTTACGCCATTCTCGCGGTTGGACCGATGGTGCAGCTTGCCGAGCAGGCGGCTGAGCTGTTGAAGCCGCAAGGGATGAATGTGCGTGTAATTAACGCCCGCTTCATCAAGCCTTTGGATGAAGCAATGCTGCTGCAATTGGCCAAAGAGCGGGTCAACTTGATCACTATGGAAGAAGGCGCAGCAATGGGCGGCTTCGGAAGTGCGGTGCTCGAGTTCTATGCGAATAAAGGTATTTATGGAATGCAGATTAAGCCGATCGGAGTGCCGGATTATTTTGTAGAGCATGGAAGCATTGCTGAACAGCGGACAGAGGTCGGGCTCACTCCCGAAAATATCGCGCTGCAAATTCAGGCCATGCTGCCCCGCAAAAAAGTCAGAGCCTAGAACGGAGAATAGGTAAAGGAATGCCTTCGGATAAAGAAAGAATTGATTTGCTGTTAGTGGAGCGAGGCTATTATGGCAGTCAGGAGAAAGCTAAAGCAGCCATCATGGCCGGAATAGTCTTCGTCGGTGAGGAACGTGTGGAGAAAGCGGGGACCAAGGTTCCCCGTTCTTCCGCGCTGCGGGTCAAAGGCGCCTCGCATCCCTATGTAAGCCGTGGAGGGCTTAAGCTGGAGAAAGCTCTCCGGACCTTCGGGATCGATCTTCGGGAGAAGGTGATGCTGGATATAGGAGCCTCTACCGGCGGCTTTACCGACTGTGCCCTCCGGCACGGCGCTTCCTATGTCTATGCCGTTGATGTCGGTTATAATCAGCTCGATTGGGCCATTCGCAGCGATAAGCGAGTGTGTGTTATGGAGCGGACGAACTTCCGCTATTTGGAGCCGGATGCGCTACAAGGCCCGAAGCCGGAATTCGCATCGATTGACGTTTCGTTTATTTCGCTCAAGCTCATCCTGCCTCCTCTTAAGGCTATACTGGGAGCGGGTTCGGAAACCGTTGCGCTGATCAAGCCGCAATTTGAAGCGGACAGAGGCCAGGTCGGCCCATCGGGGGTCGTCCGCAGCCAGGACGTTCATCGGGAGGTTCTGGCCGATATTCTCGATTATGCATCAGAATTAGGATTCGCGCTTCAGGGGCTGACCTTCTCACCGATAACCGGAGGGGAAGGAAACATCGAGTTTTTGGCTTATTGGAAGCTGGCTGACACCGCAGGGGAGATGCCGGATGGAATGAACGGATTGATCAGTGAAGTCGTTAGTGAGGCGGCTTGTACATTAGTGGGGAACCCATCGGAATGATGGGTTTTTTTGTTTAAATATAAGAATAAGTATAAGTTTCACCTTATACTTATTCTTATATTTCATCGGCAAACGCGCCTGTCCAAAGGACGGCGATAGCCGTTTATCCTTGCATGGAACAGAAAATTTGACGGCTTGTTAAAGGAATTTCGGATCTCGAAAGAGAATAATTGTACCGAGGTGATGGGATGCAAAATATCGATCGGTACATCCTTCTTCTCATTTTGGTTCTTCTTATCGTTTGGGGATGGTCGCGGCTCCGCCGCTGGTGGAGCAAGCCTCCGGAGAGCGAATGGGAAATTGAAGTCGATGAGGAAATTCCGGTAACGGACGCTGTAGCCCTGCTGGAAGAGTCGGGCTATGAAGTGATGACCTTGAAGCGCAGAGTAAATATTCATATTATGGTTAATGATGAACAGGAATACCAAAGCCGGCTTTTCGTCGATCATTTCGCCCGCAAGGATGACGGACTGTATGTCGTCAAGCTGGCCAAGGATCGCATGCCGTTGGATATGACGGGGAGCGGGTTGAGAGATCGGCTGATGCCTTATGCTTTAATATTCAAGGAAGCCGAAGGAATTCTCTATGTCGATCCGAAGCTTCGCACAATTCATAATATTCGATTTGAAATCGATGGAGATAAAGGTGATGATTAAGTGAAAGGACAAAGACATATTAAGATACGGGAAATTTTAGCCAGCCAGGAAATCGAGACACAGGATGAATTGGTAGATGCTTTGCGGCAGGCGGGCTTTCAGGTTACGCAGGCGACCGTTTCGAGGGATATTAAGGAGCTCCAATTGGTGAAGACTCCTTTGAATGACGGCCGGTATAAGTATTCTCTTCCTCAGGACAAGCATTTTAACCCGTCTTATCGTTTGAAGAGGTCTCTGACCGATCATTATGTAGGAATTGATTTCACGGACAATCTAGTCGTTATGAAATGTATGCCGGGAACGGCCAATGCGATCGGAGCCTTGATGGACAACTTGGAATGGGAGGAGGTCATGGGCACGATTTGCGGCGACGATACAATCCTCATTATATGCCGGAGCAAGGAACAGAGCAAACAGGTGGTGGACCGCATCCACAGCATGATTTCTTAAGGGGCTTGGCGAAATATTGAAATTTGATTAAAGGGCTACTAGGCAGAAGCATTAGGTCAATTAACTAGAGCCGTTAGTTTAAATTACTGAGCTGCATGGGAGGCTATATATGTTAGCAGAACTGTCCATCCGTAATTTGGCTGTTATCGAATCCGTCCAGCTTTCTTTCCGGGAAGGCTTTCAAGTGCTGACGGGGGAGACGGGAGCCGGTAAATCCATTATTATTGACGCTCTTGGACTGATCGCCGGAGGCCGCAGTTCCTCGGAGCTTGTCCGCTATGGATGCGATAAGGCGGAGATCGAAGCCTTATTCGATCTGGAACCGGATCATCCCGTTTGGGATGTGCTGGCGCAGCTGGGGATTGAGGCTTCGCGGGAAGAGCATCTGGTCATACGCAGAGAGGTATCGGCCCAAGGCAAGAGTGTCAGCCGTATTAACGGGCAATTGGCCAATCTGTCCATGCTGCGCGAAGCCGGGGAATGGCTGGTCAACATACACGGACAGCATGAGCATCAATCTCTGATGAAGCCGGAGCAGCATATTCATTGGCTGGATCTTTATGGCGGTAAGACACTCCAAGCCGCCAAAGAGGAATATCAGGCCGCGTATACAAAATACAAGAGTTTGCAGAAGCAGTTGAAGGAATTGCAGGAATCCGCCAGGGAAGCGCTTCATCTTCAGGATTTGTACCGGTTTCAGGTAGAGGAGATTTCCGCAGCCGAATTAAAAGCCGGAGAGGATGAATGGTTATCGGAAGAAAAGCACAAGCTAGGAAATGCGGAAAAATTGTTCCAGAGTGTGACGGAGGCTTATGATACCATTTATGGCGGTGGCGGACGAAGTGCATTGGACGCGGTGGGCAAATGCATTCAGAAGCTGCAGGATATAGCCAGAGTGGATTCCAAGGTCCTTCAGCCGTTGGTTGAGCAGATTCAATCGGCATTTTATCAGCTTGAGGATGCCGCTTACCAGCTTCGCGATTACCGGGAGCAAATTGAATTCAATCCAATAAGGCTGGAGGAAATCGAACAGAGACTGGATTTGATCTCTTCCTTTAAACGAAAATACGGCCAAAGCACGGAGGAAATCCTGGCTTATTTGGAGCAAATTCAGAAGGAACTGGAGCTTCTGGAAAATAAGGATGAGACGATGCTCAAGCTTCAGAAGGAATGGACGGAATTAAGGGCAGAAGTGATGGCCAAGGCCGAGCGTCTTTCCTCTCTGCGCAAGGAGGCGGCGGTCAAGCTGGCCTCAAGCATAGAGCGTGAGCTGCAAGATTTACATATGGAACGCACCCGGATAGCGGTTCGGGTAGATAGAATGGAAGACCCTAACGGTCCTTCCGTAGATGGTCAGAACGTCCGGATCGGCTCTAATGGAATTGATCAGGTGGAGTTCGTCCTATCCGCCAATCCCGGCGAGCCTCTGCGGCCGCTTAGCAAAATTGCTTCGGGAGGAGAATTGTCGCGCGTCATGCTCGCGATGAAGACGATCTTCGCCAAAGTCGATCAAATTCCTGTATTGGTATTTGACGAAGTGGATACAGGAGTAAGCGGCAGGGCCGCCCAGGCCATAGCGGAGAAATTGTCCCGGCTTTCCAGGGAATGCCAGGTTTTCTCCATTACTCATTTGCCCCAAGTAGCCTGCATGGCGGACGGACATTACCTTATACGCAAAGAGGTGGAAGGGGAGCGAACGTTCACCCTTGTGACCGCTTTGGACGAGCAAGGCCGTATAGTCGAGCTGGCCAGAATGCTCGGCGGAGTCGAGGTGACCGAAACCACCCTTCATCATGCCCAGGAAATGATCCGTTTGGCTATGGACAGAAAGGCTTCCGAAGAAGCGCCAAGCCGTTAATTTCCTTGTCTTTCGTGGCATCATTTACAGTAATAAAACGATTTGGCTGGGGTTAACTTATAGGTACGCTTTTGACGACAAGCCTCGTCAGGCAGCAGAAGTAAGGGAGCGTGGTATGTTTGAACCCCAGCAACAGAACAAGATGGATTGGATTACTCCTCGTCTTCTTCGTAGGTTTAATCAGCGTCTCCGCACCTTTCCAAAGTTTTGCGGCATTCCCCGAGGAGCTGCACATCTTTTCGGGACAAGGCAAGCAGTTGGCATTGTCTATGCCTGTTCAGGCGCAAGTGAGTGTCAAAGACCCGGGAATCATCAAAGTGAACGGCTCCTCCCAGCCTTCGTTCGAATTGAATTTGAAGGAACCATTCACCCTTCAGTCGGAAAAAGTGGGACAGACGGAAATGAAAGTCAAGCTGTTTGGCAAAATTCCGCTAAAGACAGTCAAAGTGAATGTCGTTCCCGATCTGAAGGTCATCCCGGGCGGACAGACGATTGGCGTTAAATTAAAATCGTCCGGAATTCTTGTCGTCGGGCATCATCTGGTGCCGGTATCCGAGGATAAGAAGGTATCCCCGGGGGAGGAAGCGAAGATTCAGGTGGGAGATCTGATTACAGGCATTAACGGGGTGGCCATTAACGATGTCACCAAAGTAGGGGAGCTGGTCAAGAAAGCCGGCGAATCCAATCAGCCATTGAAGCTGACCGTGAAACGGAACAAAGAACAATTCGATGTTTCCTTGCAGCCCGCTTATGATTTCATCGATAAGGCTTACCGTCTCGGACTTTATATTCGTGATTCTGCTGCAGGTGTCGGAACATTAACCTTCTATGCTCAGGATCAGGGGGTGTATGGTGCTCTAGGACATGTCATTACCGACATGGATGCCCAAACGCCTATTGAAGTGGGGGGTGGCGAGATTGTTCATTCCAACGTTACCTCCATTTCCAAAAGCCAAAGCGGAGAACCGGGGGAGAAGAGAGCTCATTTCTTCAAGGAGAGCAAAGTGATTGGAAACATTGAGAAAAATACGCCTTTCGGTATTTTCGGCCGGATGTTCCAGCAGCCTGACCATGGACTGGAGCACAAATCGATCCCGGTAGCTTTTGCCGAGGAAGTAAAGGAAGGACCTGCACATATTTACACTGTAGTGAACGGCCAGAAGGTCGAGAAATTCGATATTGAAATTATGCATGCAGCAAAGCAGGAGTTTCCGGCAACCAAAGGACTCGTAATTAAAATAACCGATCAGAGACTGTTGGATAAGACCGGAGGAATCGTGCAGGGCATGAGCGGAAGCCCGATTATTCAGAACGGCAAGCTGATTGGAGCGGTGACTCACGTATTTGTTAATGACCCGAGCTCAGGCTATGGCTGTTATATTGAATGGATGCTGCAGGATGCGGGAATTTTACTGAGAAATCCGAATGCCAATAAAGAAAATGCTGCGTAGCCCCAGAATAGGGGCTTTTTTATTTTGCGGAGAAATATGCGGAATTTGTCTGAAGAAAACGCCGGTTTTGTGGGATTTTGTAGAAAAAGAAAGAAATATAACTAAAATTATTAATTATAAATCATTACCGAAAAAAAAGAAAGAAAAATAATTTTCGACAGCAGGAATTTAAATTCAGATGTCGAAATGGTTTAAGGTAAGAAGCTCTCATTCCAGTTCATAAGGAGGATAATAGCTTGCAAAAGATCGAAGTGCTGTTAGCGGATGACAACCGGGAATTTACAAACTTGCTTTCGGAGTTTATTGATAACCAAGAGGATATGGAAGTTACTGGCGTTGCTTATAACGGAAATGAGGTTCTTCGTTTGATTGAACAGCAGGACAAGGTTCCGGACATTCTGATCCTGGACATTATAATGCCGCATCTGGACGGTTTGGGCGTGCTGGAGAAGCTGCGCGAGATGAATTTGTCGCCTCAACCGAAAATTATAATGCTGACCGCATTCGGGCAGGAGACCATCACGCAGAAAGCTGTACAGCTCGGTGCTTCTTATTATATTTTGAAGCCGTTTGACATGGAAGTGCTGACCAGCCGTATCCGGCAGCTCGTCGCCAATAACCAGAACTCGGTCACTTCCACTGCCGCTTCTTCTTCGAAGAGCAATGTTGTTCCAATGACGAAGGGCCGCAATCTGGATGCCAATATTACAAGCATTATCCATGAAATCGGAGTACCTGCCCACATTAAGGGCTATCAATATTTGCGCGAAGCGATAACGATGGTCTACAACAACATCGAAATTTTGGGCGCCATTACCAAGACATTATACCCGGCCATTGCGGAGAGGTATAAGACGACTCCGAGCCGGGTGGAGAGAGCCATTCGCCATGCTATTGAAGTAGCCTGGACGCGCGGCAATATCGATTCCATCTCGCACTTGTTCGGTTATACGATCAACATCAGCAAAGCTAAGCCGACCAACAGCGAATTTATCGCAATGGTGGCGGACAAGCTGCGTATTGAGCATAAGGTGTCGTGAAAGCAAGAGCAGGATTCCGGAAATTCCTGATTGCCTAAACGGAAGCTATGCTGCTCAGTCGAAGGACGGCTGAGAATCATCGGGTTGTCCAGTGAATCATATAAACCCGTTTTGTTTGAAAATTATACAACCTAAGGCAGAGCCGGTACGAATCCGGACTCTGCTTTTTTTACCACATTAGAAAGTTTAAGTTCATTAAAGCATTAAAATGGAACAACTTTCATTCATCTTCGAATAGGCTCCGTTAAGAGCTTTTTTTAAAATCTACACTCCCGGCCGGGTGTTTTTACAATCGGGGCTTCGTTACCAAGAATGGTTTGCGCCGGATAGGCAACACTAAAGAGAAGCAAATCAATACGGAACGGAGTGCTTGACATTGGCAGTAGTTGCGGAGGATACGGCAGGCATCGTCATTAAAGGCAGAATAAAAGCGGGACGAAGGACCAAGACTCTTCTTCCTTTCCTTAAGCAAGGCATGATTGCCTTATTGCAGCATTCCAATCTGGATGTGACGACGGCTGAGACTATAGCGAGGGCCGGGGTGTCGGCCGTCATTAATGCGGGCAAATTTATTACCGGCGACTTTCCCGCTGGTGGAGCGAATGTACTGCTCCAGGCAGGCATCCCGATGTATGAAATCAGCCCGCAGCAGTATGACCGGTTTGATGATGGGCAAGAGGTCTGTATAACGGGACCGATGATTCACACGGACGATTTCCTGATCCCTTGCCGCAAGCTCGATGAAGACGGCTTAAGGGAGGCTTATGTACGCTCACTCAACGACTACCCCGACCTTTGCTACCAATTTGTTACCAACTCATTAATCTTTGCCGATATGGACAAAGAATGGCTGTTTGAGCCGGGCAAGCCGCTTCGCTTGCGGACATCCCTGCAAGGGAAAGAGGTGCTTGCAGTCATTCGCGGTCCCCATCATGAAGATGATTTGGAGGCGCTTGAACCATACATTGCCGCCTCCCGACCGATCTTGATAGGAGTGGACGGAGGGGCCGACGCCTTGCTCCACTGCGGATATACACCAAACATCATTATCGGGGATATGGACAGCGTGAGCGACAGGGCCCTCTGCTGTGGCGCTGAAATCGTCGTCCATGCTTATACGGACGGAAGAGCCCCCGGTTTGCAGAAAACCGCACTATACGGACTGTCCGCCCAGGTTTGGAAATGCCGGGGGACAAGTGAGGATGCTGCTTTACTGCTTGCTTATGAACAAGGAGCCGACAAAATCGTCGCCGTCGGCACCCATACGGGTATATTGGATTTCCTGGGCAAAGGACGGAAGGGAATGGGCAGCTCGCTGTTGGTGCGGATGATGCTGGGGGACAAGCTGATCGATGCCAAAGGATATAGCCGGTTAACCCGATCGATAATCGCGGGAGCCCTGCAATGAAGGCTGTCTCCATCATTATTCCGGCCTGGAACGAGGAACGGACGATTGCCGCTACTTTACAGGCGTTGCAGTCTCTGGTTGAAGAAATCGGCGCCGAAATCATCGTCGTGGACGACGGAAGTACGGACCGGACGGCGGAGGAGGCGGAACCTTTATGCACACGGCTGATTCGTCTGCCCCTCAATCTCGGGAAAGGCAGGGCGCTTCATTCAGGGATTGAAGCGGCTTCCGGAGAGATTTTCCTATTTCTGGATGCGGATTTGCAAGAAAGCGCCGAACACGCAGGCTTATTGCTAAGACCTGTATTGGAGGATACGGCGGATATGGCGGTGGCCTGCTTTGCTCCCGCCAAGAAGCGGGGAGGATTGGGCTTGGTCAAGCTGCTTGCGCGCTATGGGATTATGGCGCTGAGCGGCTTCCGATGCCAAGCGCCATTATCCGGCCAAAGAGCCGTTCGCAAGCAGGTGCTGGAGAAGATTACTTTATCCGACGGATTCGGTGTTGAAGTGGGGCTGACCATTGATGCCGCTGTGCTGGGCTTCAGAATCGTAGAGGTGGGAATTCCGTTCCGGCACAGGCTGACGGGCAATGATGCAGCGGGATGGATGCACCGGGGCAAGCAATTCGCTGAAGTAGGGCGAACATTATGGAGTAAATGGAGGAAGCCGGTATGCTAGCTTGGGCTATTTTGTTTACAGTCTTATTCATAGCTTCCGCTTATTTGCTTCTTCCTCCGACTCTCCGTTTATTGACGGCTCAAGGGCTGGTCAGGGAAAATTATACCGGCAAAGCGATACCGACCGGTCTCGGAATTTATTTGCTTCTATTGGCTATCGGCTATGGTTGGATAATGGAAGCTGCAGCTTCCGTCGACTGGCTTCGGGAACCGCTCAGAAGTGCACTTGTGCAGGGCGGAATTCCTTTCTCGTATCCCGTTTATCTGATCGCACTCACGGCGGTAGGGTTGACCGGCTGGTGGGATGACCGGTGGGGGGATGCGGAAATAAAGGGTCTCAAAGGTCATTGGAACACGTTAATCCGGGATGGAATCGTTACCTCGGGGACGGCTAAAGCTCTAGTTGCTTTAGCTATGGCGGTATGGATTTCTTTCATGACGGCAGGAATGGAGCTGCGGGGAATGCTGGGGGTTCTGCTGATCCCGCTTATGACCAATACCATTAATCTTATGGACGTACGCCCCGGCAGAGCGCTAAAGGCGTTTACCGTCATATCGCTAATGCTGATCGGTGTAGCGGCCGCAGCCGGGAAAGCGCCGGGTATCGCCGTTTATATGTTCCCACTGTGGGTCGGTGCGTTTATGCTATTTCCCCGGGATCTGCGGGGGGAGCTGATGATCGGCGATACGGGGGCCAATCTACTAGGGTTCGCCGCAGGCAGTCTATGGTTCGCAGTTTCCCCGGTCTGGCTGACCATATGCGTCGTCCTCCTCCTGGCTTTGCTACACCGCTTCGCAGAGCGCCGCTCGATTACGGAACTTATTGCCGGCATTCGCTGGCTCTCGCGGATGGACCGGTGGGGCAGAACTCAAGAATAGTGTTAGCGGGTCCGCTTTTTCTTGAAGCGGGGAGCCACATAGTTTCTTTTCTGATCCCGGAAGAAAATCCAGCCGGCAATAAAGCCTACCCCGACTATAAATAAAAGCAGTCCCAGTAAAAATTTCCCCCAGGCAAAAGAAACCTGCGGATCAAATTGCTCAAAGATCGTATTTTTCATTAGCAGGAAGCCATAGGTTGCTCCAATTCCCGGTATGACCAACAACAGTGCCGCGATCATTCGGGAAGCGGAGCTTGGATTTTTGTCGCTCATCTTGTATTCTCCATCCAATTGATCTATTTCTCTTTATCATACAAGGAATGGGCGAATGTGTCTAATTCGACTCTATGATAATATTTTCCGATATTCTTTCGCTATGTAGACAAGCTTGTCCGAATTATAGGAAAATAACGCCTCTGTGCTGTTTGGTTAACTTTTCATCGTATCGGGGGCTTGCGAGCTCTTGTGGTACCGTTAGAGAAGTTTTTCGCACAAATACTATATTTATGGCAGACAAAAAGAGTACAATAAATGATGCAGCCGTCTATTCATTCCGGCTCAAAACGTTTAATGGATCAGTAATTAATTATTATAGCAGGCGAGCCTGTCAATATATCAGGGGGTAAGAGGATGTCCAACCAATATGATATAGCTGTGCTTGGGGGCGGTACAGGAGGATACGCAGCCGCCATCCGTGCGGCCCAATTGGGCAAGAAGGTTGTCGTAATAGAAAGGGACAAGCTGGGGGGAACCTGCCTTCACCGGGGATGCATTCCCAGCAAGTCGCTGCTGAGAAGCGCAGAGCTCTATGCCGAGATGAAGCAGAGTGAAGACTATGGGATTAGCGTCTCTTCCTTGGCTCTAAATTATTCCAAGGTGCTGGAGCGCAAACAGAAGGTGGTCGAACAGCTGCATCAAGGCGTTCAATATTTGATGAAGAAAAACAAAATCGATGTCGTTTCCGGGAACGGCCGCATCATCGGGCCTTCTATTTTCTCCCCCAGAAGCGGCTCTATTGCCGTTGAGAAGGCGGACGGAGAGATGGAGACGATTGTTCCCCAGCATCTTATCATTGCTACGGGCTCCAGACCGAAAACTCTTGACGGCCTCGAGGTGGACGGGGAGACCGTCT
The DNA here is from genome assembly GCF_051966115.1 of Paenibacillus sp. SAFN-117. Lineage (NCBI taxonomy): Bacteria > Bacillati > Bacillota > Bacilli > Caryophanales > Paenibacillaceae > Paenibacillus > Paenibacillus sp. SAFN-117. Next base: position 21,369 of record NZ_JBQCLK010000003.1, on the reverse strand, counting down.
TAACCAGTGATGAGGCGCTCGGATTGGAAGAGCTTCCTTCTTCCGTTCTCATTGTGGGGGGCGGAGTGATCGGTGTGGAGTGGGCTTCCATGCTTAACGATTTCGGGGTTAGCGTGACCTTGGTTGAATTCGCAGAGCGGATTCTTCCGATGGAGGACGATGAGATTTCGAAGGAAATGGCAAGAATCCTCGCGAGAAGAGGGATCAAGCTTTATACCGGGGCTAAGGTGCTTCCTGATACTATGGTCAAGGAAGCCGGCACAGTCCGTATTGAAGCTGTACATAACGGAAGCTCAATTGAGCTGACAGCCGACAAGATCATTGTTAGCGTCGGCAGACAGGCGAATGTCGAGAATATTGGGCTGGAGAATACCGACATCCGTGTGGAGCGCGGGGTAATTAAAGTCAACAAGCATTTGCAGACGGCGGAGCCTCACATCTATGCGATAGGGGATGTCATTGGAGGACTGCAGCTTGCCCATGCGGCCACTCATGAAGCGATAGCGGCTGTGGATCATATAGCGGGCCTGGAGCCGAACCGACTGCCCGACCACCGGATTCCCCGCTGTATTTATACCCGGACTGAAGCGGCCAGCACCGGATGGACCGAGGCGCAGGCCAGGGAGCAGGGGTATGATGTCAAGGTCGGCAAAATTCCATTCAAAGCGATCGGCAAGGCGTTGATTCACGGAGACAGCGAAGGGTTTGTCAAGGTTATCGCCGACCGCAAGACCAACGACCTCCTGGGAGTTCATATGATCGGGCCGAGGGTAACCGAATACATTGCCGAGGCTTCATTGGCTCAGCTTCTGGACGCTGCTCCATGGGAAGTATCCTTGGCGGTGCATCCTCATCCCACACTTTCGGAAATTTTGGGCGAAGCGATGCTGGCCGTTGACGGCCGGGCCATCGGATTGTAATTGGGATTGCATCCGAGAAACTGGAACTATTCATAGACCTGGCTGAATATAGTATGATATACTAAAGTTAAGTCTTAAGACCAGGTAATAATTTTGTGAGAAACCTGGTAATAATGATTATAGGAAGTTTGAAGACCGATAAGAGATTACAACGATTGGAAACAACTTATTTCAGGCACGAAGTTGATCAGACTTTAGACTATGCACTTAATCGATGGAAATGAGTAGCCAATTGTCCCGATTCGAGCAAGCTGCATGTTTTCAAGACCTAGAGGATTTAACCAGCTTTTCAAAAAAAGGAGGTTTCGCTCCATGTCTATCGGACAACTGACCAAACACCGTTCCTTGGGCTTATCCGATCAGCAGGTCATAGAAATGTATCGAAATATGGTGAGAGCGCGGAAATTCGACGAGCGGTGCTTGCTTCTGCAACGAGCGGGCAAAATTCAGTTCCATGTTTCCGGGATCGGCCAGGAGGCTGCCCAGGTTGGATCGGCCTTTGCCCTGAACCGGGAAGAGGATTATTTTCTGCCGTATTATCGGGATTACGCCTTTGTGTTAAGTGTCGGAATGACCATGAAGGAATTGATGCTTTCGGTATTTGCCAAGGCGGAAGATCCGAATAGCGGGGGTCGGCAAATGCCCGGGCATTTCGGCCATAAGAAACTCCGTATCGTGACCGGATCGAGCCCTGTAACGACACAGGTGCCTCATGCGGTTGGCATTGCTCTGGCCGCCAAGATGAACCGCAAGCCGTTCGTATCCTTCGCCACCTTCGGTGAAGGATCCAGCAATCAGGGAGATTTTCATGAAGGCTGCAACTTCGCGGGAGTGCATAATCTGCCGGTCATTCTTATGTGCGAGAACAATCAATATGCCATATCGATACCGCTGGAGAAGCAAGTCGCCGGGCAAGTGGTGGACCGGGCTATCGGATACGGATTTCCCGGTGTCCGGGTGGACGGCAACGATGTGCTCGAAGTTTACCGCGTCATTAAGGAAGCCCGTGAACGGGCGCTCCACGGGGAAGGTCCCACATTGGTCGAGGCGGTCATGTATCGCTTGTCCCCTCACTCAACCTCCGATAATGACATGCTTTACCGGACCAAAGAAGAGGTGGAGCAGCACTGGAAGCACGACGGCTTGCCGAAATTCAAGCAATATTTGACCGATTGCGGAATCTGGACGGAGGACAAGGACCGTGAGCTTCATGAAGCGGTGCAGCGGGAAGTGAACGAGGCGACCGATTATGCCGATCGCCAGCCTTATCCCGAGCCCGAAGATTTGATGCTTCACGTTTACGCACAACCTTAAACAAGGAGGACTACCGGGTGGCAGTGATCACATATTTGGAAGCAATTCGTTCCGCGATGCAGGAAGAAATGCAAAGGGATGATCAAGTTTTCGTTCTTGGGGAAGACGTTGGCAAAGGCGGGGTCAATAATGCGACCAAGCACTTGCGGGATGTATATGGTGAGGAACGGGTGCTGGATACCCCGCTGGCCGAATCGGCGATAGCGGGGGTCGCTATAGGTGCCGCTATGTACGGAATGAGACCGATTGCCGAAATGCAGTTCGCGGATTTTATCTTCCCGGCTACGAATCAAATCATCAGCGAGGCGGCCAAAATTCATTACCGTTCCAACGGGGATTGGACTTGCCCGGTTGTCATCCGGGCTCCTTACGGCGCAACGGGGGGCGGCGGACTCTATCATTCCCAATGCCCGGAATCGGTATTTTTCGGCACACCGGGATTGAAACTGGTGGCTCCGTCCACGCCATATGATGCGAAGGGATTGCTGAAAGCGGCGGTCAGAGATGAAGACCCGGTCCTGTATTTTGAACATAAAAAATGCTATCTGCTTATTTCCGGGGAAGTGCCGGATGAAGATTATATCGTGCCGATCGGTAAGGCGGATGTCAAGAGGCAGGGGACGGACATCACGGTCATCACCTACGGAATGACGGTTCATTATGCTTTGAAGGCTGCGGAGGAGCTCGAAGAGGAAGGAATCAGCACTCATGTATTGGATCTGCGGACCCTGCAGCCGCTCGATAACGAGGCGATTCTGGAGGCGGCGGCTAAGACCGGCAAGGTACTTATCGTTCATGAAGATAACAAGACCGGCGGGGTGGGAGCCGAAGTGTCGGCGATTATTTCCGAAGAGATGTTTTATGACCTGGATGCTCCTATTATGAGACTGTGCGGCCCCGATGTTCCGGCAGTCGGCATGAGCCCTACGCTGGAGAAGAATTTTCTGCTGAATCCGGAGAAGCTTAAGGAAGCGATGAGGCAACTGGCCGCTATTTAAAGCTCCTGGCGAAATATGAAGATGAAATCCGGAGAGAAAGGATCCTTAGGAGGATGAATGAATGAATCAAACCAAAGGGCGGGAAGTTGAAGTCACCGTTCCCCACCTGGCCGAAACGCTCGTATCGGCTACAGTTAGCAAATGGCTCAAGCAGCCTGGAGATTATATTCAGCAATACGAAGTGTTATGCGAATTGATGACCGAAAAAGTAAACGTGGAGATGCCGTCGACCGTTGAAGGAACGATAACCGAAATTCGGGTGAAGGAAGGGGAAACCGCGGATGTCGGGGATGTGCTCTGTATCGTTCGTCTGGAGAAGGATGCAGAGATGGAGTCGGCAGACAGCAAACCGTCCGTATCAAGCGGAGAGCGGGTTAAGCCTGAAGAGGCCGAGTCCGGGCTGCGTTCCCGTTATTCGCCTGCCGTATTGAAAATAGCGGCGGAGAATAACATTAATTTGGATGAGGTGGAGGGTACCGGGCTGGGCGGCCGGATTACACGGAAGGACGTTCTGGCCTATGCGAGCAAGCGGGAAGAGGCGCCGCTGCCGGGAGCCCAAGCCAAATCGAAGGCAGATGCGGTGAATCCGCCGGCTCCCCAGGTTCCGGTGCGCACCACCGGGCTGCATCTGTCCCAGGATCCGCCGATCTCCTGGGTGAAGCTGGAGGATCCCCAGCAGGCGGGTACAGGGGATCACTATATCGACGTGACTCCCATTCGGCATACTATTGCCAGCCGGACCCGGCAGAGCGTATCGGAAATTCCGCATGCCTGGACGATGATTGAGGTGGATGTCACCAATCTGGTCGTGCTCCGCAACAAGTGGAAGGAAGAATTCCGGCGGAAAGAAGGCATCAACCTGACCTATCTGGCCTTTTTACTGAAGGCGGTCGTCAGTGCCATCCGCGATTATCCGATTATGAATTCTGTCTGGGGCGTCGACAAAATTATTGTCAAGAAAGATATCAATCTTTCCTTGGCTGTAGGTACGGAGGACATGGTGGTCACACCGGTCATCAAAAATGCGGACCAAAAAAATATAGCCGGCTTGGCGCGGGAAATCGACCAATTGACGAAAAAGGCGCGGGCAGGCAAGCTTGGGCTAGATGATATGCAGGGGGGAACCTTCACAGTTAACAACACCGGTTCCTTCGGGTCGATCCTATCCTATCCGATTATCAATTACCCGCAGGCGGCTATCCTTACCTTCGAATCGATCGTCAAGAAGCCGGTTGTCATTCAGGACATGATCGCTGTCCGCTCCATGGTTAATCTGTGTCTCTCCCTGGATCACCGGATTCTGGACGGGGTCATCTGCGGCCGATTCCTGCAAAGGGTAAGGGAAAATCTGGAAGGCTACAATGCCGACACGAATATTTACTAGAGCGTAAGGTACCAAGCAAGGCTGTCAGGCCTTACTGGAATATAAACGCGAAGCTGAACAGCAGTGTGGAGAGCAGCATGCTGGCAAGCATGATGTAAATGACGATGCGGAACCACAATTTGTTCTTTTTCATAGGAAAGTCACTCCTCTATTTGTTAGGAAAATTATGTATCGGATCATGAGGAAGCCGGAAGGACAAGCCTCTTAAAGCTTCACTCCTTATTGTACCCTACTAATCCGGATGGAGGAAAGTCGATGATTCAACAAAACCGATTGATCGAAGAATTTATGGAGCTCGTTCAGGTAAACAGCGAATCCGGCCATGAGCAGGAAATATGCCGGGTACTGAAGCAGAAATTTTCAGCCCTGGGACTGCATGTGCTGGAGGATGATTCGGCGTCGCGTTCCGGGCATGGGGCCGGGAATCTGATCTGTACTCTGGAAGCTACGGAGGGAGGAGAACAAGCTCCCGTCATCTTCTTCACCTCGCATATGGATACCGTCGTTCCGGGAAATGATATTAAGCCGAGGCTGGACGAAGACGGCTACATCCGCAGCGATGGAACGACGATTCTCGGCAGTGACGATAAAGCCGGAATTGCCGCCATGCTGGAAGCGATTCGTGTGCTTCAGGAGCAGAAGATCGCTCACGGACGCATCCAGTTCGTCATTACCGTCGGCGAGGAATCCGGGCTGAACGGTGCCCGCGCCATGGATCCGAAGCTGATGGAGGCTGAGTTCGGCTATGCGCTCGACTCCAACGGTGAAGTGGGTCAAATTGCGGTCGCCGCGCCGTCGCAAGCCAAGATTTCGATCACATTCGAAGGGAAATCCGCTCATGCCGGGGTCAATCCCGAGGATGGAATCAGTGCGATTACCGTAGCCAGCCGGGCCGTTTCCAAGATGCCCCTGGGCCGGATAGATTCTGAAACGACAGCCAATATCGGCAGCTTCATGGGCAGCGGACAGACGAACATTGTGTGCGATCAAGTGAAGCTGGAGGCGGAGGCGCGCAGTCTCGTTCAAGAGAAGCTGGAGCGGCAGGTGGAAGCGATGCGCAGCTCCTGCTATGCCGCAGCCGAAGAAATGGGCGCCAAGGTGGAGTTTCACAGCGAGCTGATTTACCCCTCTTTTAAATATGATGAGAATACCCCGGTAGTCAGCTTGGCCATGAGGGCGGCGAAGGCGATTGGCCGGACTCCGGCAACGTTCCATACCGGCGGGGGCAGTGACGCCAACATTTTTAACGGCATGGGAATCCCTACCGTCAATCTGGCCGTAGGCTATGAGCATATCCACACCACCTCCGAGCAAATGCCGGTGCGCGAACTGGCGGCCACCGCTGAGCTGGTAGTAGCCATTGTGCAGGAAACGATGCGCTCTTAATCAAGCATGACGGAGAATTAATTGCCCGCCAACCTAATTAAATAGATTTCAACTTCTTAACTCTTGGACCCGAATGGTTCAAGAGTTTTTATTTTTCACATAGGAGCTTTCTTTGTTGAGAGAGGGGCTGAAATTGCCGGGGACTGCAGGTTTTGAACTCTTCTATCCGGGGTAAGATAGAAATAATTCGAAATATTTTTCACGATTTAGAAGGAGACGGGTATGAAGCTTAAGCTGTGGAAACCGGAATGGCTGGTTGTTGTTTTTACTGCTCTGATTTTGGCCTATTTGCTAATGGTAAAGCCGCTGGTCGGAATGGCGAACAACGGGGATTTCGAGAGAATTATGAATTCGGCGGGGTTGGCTTATATGCCTGTGGAGCAGGCGGATAAATACTTTTCCTATTTTTTCAGCAAATATGCCTTTGTCGACGACGCGTTAACCGCTGTGGGCGGTTATTTGTCCTCCCAAGCGCTTCTGGTCAAGCTGACCGCTTGGGTCCAACAATGGTTTCAGGCGGATTGGTATGATATTCGGGTGCTCTCCGGACTGTACAGCCTGATCCTGATGGCTGCTCTTTACCGGATTGTTAAAGAACATCGGGCGATCTCGGCCTGGCCCCGTTGGGTTCTCGCTGTCCTGCTCGTGCTTGTTTTTGCAGACGGGGCATATGCCGCTTATTTCAATTCCTTATTCGGAGAGCCGGTATCGATGCTGTTCCTTCTGCTGACGTTTGCCTTCGGCGCCGCGCTAACCTTGCGTGAACGTCCCTCGATCGGTTTGCTGGCGGGCTTTTACGTCTCTGCCGTTTTCGCGATCAGCGCGAAGGTCCAGAATGCGCCGATCGGGATCGTACTGTTTCTGCTGAGTCTCCGCTTGTGGAAATGGGGGGAAGGAAGGAAATGGAAGTATACGGCGATGGTCGGTTCTGTGCTCATTATCCTTACCTCGGCCATCGTATTCCTATCGCACGGCAGCAGCATCAAGATCATTAATAAGTACCAAACCGTTTTCTACGGAATATTGAAGGATTCTCCAAATCCGCATAAGGATTTGGAGGAGCTCGGGCTGAATCCGGAATGGGCCGTCCTGGCGGGGACGAACTATTTTATTCCCGATTTGCCTATTAATATTAAATCTCCCGAGTTTGAACAAGAGTTGGATGAGAAGATAGGACATTCCAAAATTGCTTTGTTCTATCTGAAACATCCGGTCCGTTATTGGGAAAAGCTGAAGATTACCGCGACCCAGGCATTTGCCATTAAACCTTCCTATTTGGGCAATTATGAGCTTAGCGAGCACAAGGCTCCGGGCGCATTGTCCCATACCTATACTTTGTGGAGCAAATTCAAGGAACATCTGCTTCCCAATCAGCTGTGGTTTCTTATCGCCTTCTATGGCGCCTTTATTCTGGTTTGGGTCAAGTCGTATTTGGAAACGAAACGGCCGGCTGCAAGAATGTATATGGAGCTGCTGATGACCATTGCCTTAATTGGCGTCATCCAGTTTATTGTGCCGGTCATTGGCGACGGGGAAGCGGACTTGGCGAAACATTTGTTTTTGTTTAACGTATGCTTCGACATGCTGTTCGTCTCCGGAGTCGTCTGGGTGGTTCATTTCATGGTGAGGCGGCACAGAAGACTGCAGCAGCTTCTTTCACCGAATGTAAGATAGAGGAAAATATAGATGCAAGCGGCAGTGCGGCACGATCTTCCCCAATGGCGTTATGCGGACAGCATTAACGACATACATATACGGTAGAAGCCATGTGGGGGGATGGGGATGGTCGAGTGGGAATGGGGGACGGTGGTCAAAGAGCGGGAACGACGGAACGGCTATCAGGAGGTGTGGGTTCGGCTGTCGGGTCCGCGGACTCTGACCAAGGCCGTCGTCTATATGGAGCTGTACCCTGCGGCGGCCCCGGGAGATACCGTACTGCTTAACCGCACAGCGATCGGCCTGGGGCTTGGCTCCGGAGGCATCGATTTCGTGGCTGCCGTGCTCCGCAAAGGTCAGCTGAAGCGTCCGACAGAGGATATCCGGACTAGCAAAATTCCTATCCGATGTGTGGAGGACGAAGAGGCGATCTGGGGGCGCGGGGCTTCGCTGCGGATCGAAGCCTGCGACGAGTGGGCTGCTGAAGCTGTCAAAGCCGCGAAAACCTCAGGTGCAGCGGAAGCCTTAATTTGTGCGGAAACGGGAGTAATCCCGCTGAACTCGAATAGAGCGGAATCCGCTTCAGATACTAAGATTGATAGGCAGCAGCACGGACATATCATGAAATGGCGTTATACTCCCGTTCAGACTGTCGTGAAATCCGTCGAGGAGCCTGATAGCGAGCATCATTCATTATTTACGGAGGAGCGAAGCCTGGAAGGGACTCCGGTATTGATAGGAGAGCTTCACAGCATGCTCCCCGTTGCGGTCTGCTGGCTCCGGACATTGGCAGCGGCCGAATGCACCGAACGGATGCCGCGAATTGTCTATGTCATGACCGATGGGGGAGCTCTTCCGCTGGCCTTCAGCAGGCATGCTTCCATCCTCGGCGAGTGCGGATTCCTGGCTGGAACCGTTACATATGGCCATGCAGTCGGAGGAGATCTGGAAGCGGTTAATAAATATACGGCGCTCCTGGCGGCCAAACATGTTCTGAGGGCCGATCTGATCATTGTCACGATGGGACCCGGCATAGCCGGAACGGGTACGGTCTATGGCTTCAGCGGAATAGAGGCTGGGGAGATTGTTAACGCAGCAGCAGCGCTCGGGGGCCGGCCGATCGTTATTCCGAGGGTCAGCTTTGCCGATGAACGGGTACGCCATCGGGGACTGAGTCATCATGTGCTGACGACTTTGGCCAAGGTAGCCTCGCATCGGGCCATCCTGCCATTGCCGGATGATTTGCAGCCGTGGGAGAAGGAGCAAATCGTGCGGCAAGCCGAAGAATCAGGATGCGCCCGAAAGCATGACTTGATTTGGGTCGGCGGGAACAGCTCCGAACAAGTCGCGGAAGCGATTCGCTCTTATCCGGAGCCTATTCGGACGATGGGCAGGGGATGGAATGAAGACCGTGCCTTCTTCCTTGCCGTGGCCGCCGCTGCCGAAACCGGCTGGCGTCTGTGGAGATACCCGCATTACCGTTTGCCGAATGGCGGCTAGGGCCGGCCAGCCATTCGGCTACCTCCATTTGTCCTCCGTTGTGGCTTATCCGGTTTAAATAATGGCGGATTTCCCAGGCTTTTCCGACCAATCTGAACTGGTTAGCAGCTCTATAACTTTTCATGGAAGCCCCTCTTTCCTGCTAAGATCATGTTATAATTAAAAGATATGGATCTCCGGGACAAGTTATTCGCGATATTGTCGGCGGATGACCATGATTCACTCCGGAGGAACTTTAGCATCAAATCTATTTTTAGGGAGAAGGAAACCATGACAAATGCTAATGATAAATACGCTGAAGTGACACTGGAAACCGAGAAAATTTTTGACGGAAAGGTCATTTCCCTGCAGGTGGACCGGGTGAGGCTGCCGAACGGGGAAACGGCGACAAGGGAAATTGTCCGCCATCCGGGGGCGGTCTGTGTGCTGGCCTTGGTAGACGATAAAATGCTGGTTGTCGAGCAGTATCGCAAGCCTCTCGGCAGAAGTCAGGTGGAAATTCCGGCAGGGAAGCTGGACCCCGGCGAAGAGCCGAGCGAAGCGGCGAAGCGTGAATTGGAGGAGGAGACCGGCTATCGCTGCGGTTCAATGCGGCCTATCAGCTCCTTCTATACTTCGCCTGGTTTCGCGGACGAGCTCCTGCATTTGTTCTTCGCGGAGCAGCTAACACCCGGGCAGGCGAACCTTGATGAGGACGAATTTCTCGATTGCACGGCCCTCACCTTTGAACAGGCCAAGCAATATATAGCCGAGGGCCGTATAAGCGATGCCAAGACGATAGCCGCCGTCTATGCGTGGCAGATTTACCGGCTGACGGGAGACTTTCTATGAACCGGTATTACGTCGATTTGCACATTCATATAGGCCGGACTGAGAAGGGCAGCCCGGTCAAGATCAGCGCTGCCCGCAATCTTACTTTTTACAACATTGCCAAGGAAGCGGCCGAACGCAAGGGAATAGAGATGATCGGCATCATAGATTGTCAATCGCCTTCCGTACAGGAAGAAATTGATTTCTATTTGGATAAAGGGGAAATGACGGAGCTGCCCGGGGGCGGCATCCGCTATCACGACACGACCGTCATTCTGGGTAGCGAAATCGAAGTGCGCGATCCGGGGATGGGGCCTGCCCATCTGCTCGTTTATCTGCCTACCTTGGACCATATGCGCCGGTTTACAGAATGGCTGCGCCTCCATATGAAGAATGTGGAGCTCAGCTCCCAGCGCATCTATGTTCCCGCCCGGGTGCTGCAGCAGGAAGTAACGGCACGCGGCGGCATCGTCATCCCCGCCCATATTTTCACTCCGCACAAGAGTGTGTATGGAAGCTGCTCCTCCCGCATTTCCGATCTGCTGGATCTGGAATCGCTGGCCGCGGTAGAGCTTGGATTAAGCTCGGATACGGAGATGGCCGGCACGATTTCCGAACTGGATTCCTTGTCCTTCGTTACGAATTCCGACGCCCACTCCTTAGGGAAAATTGGCCGTGAATATAACCAAATGGCGATGAAAGAGCCTTCCTTCGAGGAATTGGTGCGGGCATTATCCGGCTGCGAAGGAAGAGCCATCACCGCAAATTACGGATTGAACCCGCGGCTGGGGAAATATCATCGAACCTTCTGTTCGCAGTGCGATACCATCCTCGATGATCAGGATTCCGCGGTAGACCGCTGCACCTGCTGCGGCAGCCGTAAAATTGTGCGCGGGGTTCTGGATCGGATCATGGAAATCTCGGACCGCGAAAGAGCGCCTGAAGTCGGCACCAGACCGCCTTATTTCTTCCAGGTCCCTCTGGAATTCATTCCCGGACTCGGTCCGTCCAAGCTGAATCAGCTCCTGAACCGGTTCGGATCGGAGATGAATATCCTTCATCAGGCTACGGAGGAATCGCTGGAAGCAGTCGTTGGCGGGGAAATAGCCCGTTACATTATGCAGGCCAGAGAAGGGGTTCTGCCTGTGGAGGTAGGAGGCGGGGGCCATTACGGGAAGGTTGTCCGATCCTAGCAATCTTCAACCCTCTCCTTCGAAAACATAGAATAATCTTCTATCTTGTCTCATAAGGTGAATTAATGGGACAAGAGGAGGAAGCCGCATGCCGAAGGATTTGCGCATGTATTCGAAGGATCAGTTATCGTTATATGTCTTCGTTGCTATGTTATTTGTTACCGGAGTGGTGTTCGGGGCCGTCTTGGTCCAAGCTTTGACGCTGGAGCAGAAGCAGGAAATCGCGCGGCATTTGGGACATTTCTTCCATACAATTGACCAAGGGGCGGAAGGCGATTTCAGCGGCAAGCATTCTTTCCTGCAGGCCCTGTCGCTTAATTTGAAATGGGTAGGCATTATCTGGATATTCGGTTTGTCCGTCATCGGGCTGCCGCTTATTTTCGCCCTCGATTTTATTAAAGGGGTGCTGATCGGCTTCAGCGTCGGTTTTATGGTCGGCCAATTTTCGTGGAAAGGGATGCTGTTCGCTCTAGCTTCCATCGCGCCTCAGAACTTGGTGCTTATCCCCGTCATTCTGACAGCCAGTGTAGCGGCGATCAGCTTCTCGATTCATCTGGTCAAAAACCGGTTCATCCAGCGCTCGGGCAGCATATATCCTATATTTGTAAAATATTCGACGACCATTCTGACCTTGGCCCTGATTGTGGTCGTTGTCTCCTTGTTCGAGGCGTATGTCAGCCCGGTCATTATGAAGTGGGTTACTCCGTATCTCCTGGCCCTGGCAGGATTGCCCGAAATGCCGGTCTCTCTCCTGTAGGCTGCTCGTCCGTGCAAAAGGTTTGACTTTATCGTTATAATCCCCCTATAATGAAAATAAATGTCGGTATGCCTTTCGACTGCTGGCAGTTTGGTAAGGGGGAGGAGAATGGAAACGCGGATCGAGAAGATTAAACAGCAGCTTCAATCTCAAGGTTATAAATTAACTCCCCAGCGAGAAGCGACCGTTCGCGTTTTGTTGGAGAATGAAGAAGATCATCTGAGCGCCGAAGATGTGTTCATGCTGGTCAAGGATAAATATCCGGATATCGGTTTGGCTACGGTATATCGGACATTGGAATTGTTAAGCGAGCTTCATGTCTTGGAGAAAATGAACTTCGGTGACGGTGTAGCCCGTTATGATTTGCGTAACGACAGCTCGCACCACCATCATCATCATTTAATATGTGTTCAATGCGGCGCGGTGGATGAGATCATGGAGGATTGGCTGGGACCGCTGGAAGAAAGACTCGAGAAGGAATTTTCGTTTAAGGTGTTGGATCATCGTCTCGACTTCCAAGGAATCTGCCATCGGTGTATCGGTAAGGAGAAGGAACAAGCCGCTGCCCCGGTTAAAAGTAGAATTAAACACTCTTAAGCCTGAATGTGCTGTAGGAGTGTTTTTTTACCACATTAGAAAGTTTTAAGTTTATTAAAGCATTAAAATGGAACAACTTTCTAATTGGCATAAAAAGTTACCTCTAAAACCGGGTTATTCGTCTTCGAAGAGGCTCCGTTAGAAGCTTTTTTTTACCACATGTGGACAATTTAAAGCATTGAGTTGAAAAAAATGCGATGGGCATAAATAGCCGGGCCCTGACTAGTACCCGGAATCAGCTTCTGTGGCCTTACTCTACTTACGAAGTGTTACAACGGATATTAACATCTAAGTAAAGGCTTCTCATAGAAGCTTTTTTTGTTGCTGTTCGGAGGGACGGATGGTAGAACGGCTTCTCCGGAAAGAATAGAACAAGGATTATCGAATCGATGGAAAGGAGCTTATTTGAATGATCATAGGTGTTCCCAAAGAAATTAAAGATAACGAGTATAGGGTCGCATTGACGCCTGCAGGAGCCTCAGTGCTTGCCGGGCAAGGACATCAGGTGCTCATCGAGAGGGGCGCGGGCAGCGGCAGCGGGTTCATGGATGAGGAATATATTCAGGCCGGTGCCTCCATAGGGAAGGATGCGGCTGAAGTATGGGGCCGCTCCGAAATGATTATGAAAGTCAAAGAGCCGCTTCCCTCCGAATATTGTTATTTTCGCAGCGGGTTGATCCTGTTCACTTATCTTCATTTAGCGGCCGCCGGGGAACTGGCTAATCATCTGACGGATAGCGGAGTAACTGCCATTGCCTATGAGACGATCCAAATGCCTAACGGAAGCCTGCCTTTATTGACGCCGATGAGCGAGGTTGCCGGCCGGATGGCAGTGCAGCTGGGGGCACGGTTTCTGGAGAAATTCCATGGGGGAAGGGGAATATTGCTGGGAGGGGTTCCTGGGGTGCCTCCGGCGGATGTCATCATTCTTGGAGGCGGTGTTGTCGGGACGAATGCCGCCAAGATCGCCGTCGGTATGGGGGCCAACGTAACGGTTCTGGAGAACAGCCCGGATAGAATGCGTTATTTGGATGATGTATTCGGGGGGCGGCTGCATACGCTTATGTCGAATTCGTACAATATCGCGGAGGCCGTCCGGCATGCCGATTTGCTGATCGGGGCCGTGCTGATTCCGGGGGCGAAGGCGCCGAAGCTGGTAACGGAGGAGATGGTTCGGACGATGAAGCCGGGAGCCGTCATTGTGGATGTCGCCATCGATCAGGGAGGAACGATCGCAACCATTGACCATGCAACCACCCACAGCGAGCCAACCTATTTGAAGCACGGTGTTGTTCACTATGCGGTGCCCAACATTCCTGGGGCCGTACCCCGCACCTCTACATTGGCATTAACCAACGTTACTCTTCCCTACGCCCAGCTATTGGCGGGCAAAGGATTGAAGGAAGCTGTGCAGGTTAATCCGGCGCTTGCTCTTGGGGTCAATACATATGGAGGAGCGGTCACGCATCCGGCGGTTGCCGAAGCAGTGGCACTCTCTTACCGGAAACTGTCCGAATTGCTGTAGCCCCAGGCATACATAGACGGACAAGATCATACTTTATCCATAACAGGAAGGGATGGAGGAATGGTCATGATCTTGTCTGTCCGGAAATGGGTGCAGAGATTTAAGTTTCTTATTACATTTATCGTCCTTACTTATTTGATGTATCTGTTGCTGGCGGTCATTTCCGAATGGATTCAGCCCGCCGACCGGTACAAAGAGCCGGGAGGCAGGGCCGTGAAAGTGTTCCAACCCGGCAGGCTGGCCGAAGAGCCTGACGGGATGATCGACAGGCTCAGAATGTTCTATTGGTATGGCCAGTAGCGTAAGTCGGATCAGATTTGGACAACCATGCCGTCGTAGGCGACTTGAATCCCGTCCGGCGCGAAAATACGAACCAAATCCTCATGGAGCAAGCCGCAGTTATGGGAGAAGTGGGTGGCAAACAACTGGGATTGGTCATCGATTTGGCCGCCCTCCCGAAGACGGCGCTTCACTTCCCGCACAGTCTCTACGTTCATATGATTTCTTTCCCGCTTGTCTGTAGTCAGCTGTCCGTTCGTGCAGTCCAGGAGAGCCATATTGATTTTTTTGCCCTCCAGCCAGCTCCAGGTTTCTTCCGGAAACCAGCCTGTGTCATGGCCATGCAGCAGGGCTTTTCCGTCTTTTTCGATATAATACAAATAACAGGTCTCCAGCGGATTGTGATCAGCCAGCAAAGCCGTTGCGCGGAAGGAGCCCAGGGCAACCGTTTGGAAAGGAAGCAGTCGGTGAAAGGCATACCGTTCCGAACGCGCTGGAACCGCTTTATAAGTTTGGGAGATAGCGGCATCATTTCCATAAATATGTAGAGGGGAAGCGCAGCCATGAGAATACCCTTCGACCCGGTTATACAAATCGTCGGGGAAGAAATGGTCGTAATGGGTATGCGTAAACAGCAGATGCTCGATTTTTCCGTAATCGATTTGGTCCCGCCATGCATGGAACAGAGAATCTGCCGGATAATCGATCTTGATGATATCATCAACAATGACCGAACTGCGCGATCGCATATTTCGGCCTCCAAGTTTTCTGGCTCTTTCGCAAGGCTCACAGCGGCAATGAGGGTTAGGGAATCCTTCCGCCGCGGCGGTGCCGAGAACGTGAATTTTCATAGTAAATCACACCGTCCTTGTCCCGATATAAAATAGTTAATTATGTTTATAAAAAGAAGGCGGCAAATATTGCCGACAATTGAATAATAACATAAGCGGGGACGATTTCCAGACTATTTTTGGGCGGAGAGAGTTCCTTTTTTGTATGCATAGAATCCGAAGAAAAATGCGGTATCGCACCCTTCGGATGTTTTTTCTGCTTATACGGTAAGCAGGAAACGCCGGGCTAATGGCGAATTTTACAAATAGGCCGACATTCGGGTAATCTGATGAACTCCGTTATGGAATGTTTGCCTCCTGCACATATCCAGTGACATGAACGCCATTTGTTCGTGAGGCGAATACGCTTTAATAGAAGCGATGAGACCGCCGGGTGGACTGGAAATGCCGACGAAGGGATGGAAGCGATGAAACCGAATATTCTTCTGATCATGGTGGATCAAATGCGTGGAGATTGCCTGAGTGTCCTGAATCATCCTGTAGTGGAAACCCCTAATCTGGATCAGTTGGCAAGGAACGGAGTGTTATTCCGCCGGGCCTACACGGCAACGCCAAGCTGCATACCGGCGCGGGCAGCCGTATTAACGGGCATGAGCCAACGTTCCCATGGAAGGGTAGGGTACCAGGATAAGGTACCTTGGGATTACGAGCGCATGCTGCCCGGCGAATTGGCCGCGGCAGGATATCATACCCAATGTGTCGGAAAGATGCATGTCTATCCAACCCGCAATTTGTGCGGTTTTCATAATGTAATTCTGCATGACGGTTACTTGCATCATAACCGTTATCGCCATGCCAATACGGTAGCGGAATCGTTCGACGCATGCGATGACTATTTGCCGTGGTTAAGGCAGCGGGCAGGAACGGAGGCGGATCTGACAGACCTCGGCCTCGATTGCAATTCGTCCACAATGGCCAGACCTTGGCACTTGCCGGAGGCATGGCACCCGACCAATTGGGTCGTTACGCAATCCATAGATTTTCTGAGGCGCAGGGATCCGCGGAAACCCTTCTTCCTGAAGATGTCGTTCGTACGTCCGCATCCGCCGTTCGACCCGCCTCAGTCATATTTAGACCTGTATAAGGACCTGGCGCTTCCCGAGCCTCCTTGTGGAGATTGGGCGGATACCGAGGATTTGGAACGGAACGGGCTGGACCCGGTAACCTCCCGCGGGAATGTTCCCAAGGAACGCTTAAGGCGGGCAAGAGCCGCTTACTATGCCCTAATCACTCATATAGATGCCCAATTGGGCCGTTTCTTCCAGACCATGATTGAATTCGGAGTGATGAATAATACAATTGTGTTATTTACTTCCGATCATGGAGAAATGCTGGGAGATCATCACTTGTTCCGAAAATCGCTTCCTTATGAGGGCAGCGCGAACGTGCCGTTCCTGCTGGCCGATCCCGGAAACCTGCTGGGGCTCCGTAAGGGAAGCGAGGTTAGGGACGTCATCGAGCTGAGGGATATAATGCCGACGCTGCTGGATTGCGCAGACCTGCCGATTCCGGATACGGTGGAAGGAAGCAGTGTCCTTCCGCTAGCGCGGGGCGACAAGGATGTTCAATGGCGCAATCAACTTCACGGGGAGCATTCCGCGGGCAAGTGGTCGAACCACTGGTTAACCGACGGCCGCCGGAAGTACATCTGGTATTCGCAAACCGGAGAGGAGCAGTTGTTTGATTTAACCGAAGACCCCCAGGAGCTTGTCAATCTTGCAGGCCGGCCGGAATATGCCGACGAACTGAGCGCGTGGCGTGCGAAGCTGGCTAAGGAATTGGCAGGCCGTGAGGAAGGATATAGCGACGGAACCCGGCTGCAGACAGGGATCCGGCCGGTAAGCTGCCTGTCGAGTGTGGCGCGGTCCTAATGACCGGCAGTTTCCGTTTTGGGCCGACGTTTAGTTTTCCCGCTAGGGGTATAGGATGGGTCATGACAGGGTAGTCCTCTTGGGAAAAGCTCATACTATTTTCAGGGAGGGAGTTTAAGTCATCCATGAAGTCTTATTTGCAGTCTTATATCTATTTTCTCTCCGTGGAACGGGGGCTCTCCTCCAACACGCTGGAAGCCTATGAACGGGATTTAAGCCAATATATTGACTATTTGAAGGAATCGGGCGTACATTCCTTAGACAGCCTGGCGCCGACGGATGTACAGGGATATCTTCTTCACTTGCGAAAGCAGGGCAAAGCAGCCTCGACGGTGTCCAGAACGATGGTTTCGATTCGCTCCTTCCACCGGTTCCTGCTGCAGGAGCGGATGATCGCGAAGGATCCCTCCGCGAATATGGATTCCCCCCGGCAGGAGAAGAAGCTGCCGAAAATTTTGTCACAGGAAGAAGTCGAGAGGCTTCTGGATACGCCCCAATGCTCCAAGGCGGCCGGCATCCGGGATAAGGCGATGCTGGAATTGCTCTATGCCACCGGTATTCGCGTAAGCGAGCTGATTTCGTTGGATATGGGGAGCGTCAACCTGGGCATGGGGTTCGTTCGCTGCATAGGCAAAGGCTCCAAGGAGAGGATTATTCCCGTTGGGCGTCTCGCCACCGAGTGGCTTAACCGTTACTTGGAGTCGGCCAGGCCGCAGCTTGCTAAGCCGGACCGGCCGGAGGACGCCTTGTTCCTCAACCAGAGAGGCACCGGAATGACACGCCAAGGATTCTGGAAAATTATTAAGCAATATGCACGCGAGGCGAATATAACGAAGGAGATCACCCCGCATACGCTGCGTCATTCCTTTGCGACCCATCTGCTGGACAACGGAGCCGATTTGCGGGCCGTTCAGGAAATGCTGGGTCATGCGGATATTTCGACGACCCAGATTTATACCCATGTCTCGCGGACACGCATGAAGGAAGTGTACGACCGAACCCATCCCCGGGCGAAATGGTAGGGTATCTATCGATTCACGATGACAAGGAGTGAGAGAACAGGGATGAAGTATGAACGGATTTGTCTGATTGTGCTCGACAGCGTAGGGATCGGAGAGCTTCCCGACGCCGCACGCTTTGGAGACGAGGGTGCCGATACCCTCGGTCATATTGCCGGGAGGGTGGACTTTTTCGATTTGCCGAACATGAAGCGCTTGGGGCTTGGCAATATTGCGCCGCTTGCCAAGGTTCCTTCCGTTCCGGATCCCGCAGCCTATTACGGAAAAATGGCGGAGGTCTCCGTCGGCAAAGACACGATGACCGGCCATTGGGAATTGATGGGGCTCAAGGTGACCATTCCTTTCAAAACTTATCCGGACGGGTTTCCACCGGAGCTGATAGAGGAATTCGAGAACAGAACCGGCCGCAAGGTGATCGGCAACAAACCGGCCTCCGGAACGGAAATCCTTCAAGAGCTCGGCGAGGAGCAGATGCGAACCGGGGCCTGGATCGTCTATACTTCGGCGGACAGCGTATTTCAACTGGCTGCCCATGAAGAGGTAATTCCGCTGGAGGAATTGTACCGGGCCTGCGAGATTGCCCGGGAATTGACTCTGCGGGACGAGTACGCCGTCGGCCGTGTCATCGCGCGTCCGTATGTCGGATCGTCCGGCAATTTTACGCGTACGGCCAATCGTCACGATTATGCCGTCAAGCCGCCGGCTCCTACGGTCATGAACAAGCTCAAGGACGCAGGGCTGGATTGCATTGCTGTGGGCAAAATCAACGATATTTACTCTGGAGAAGGGGTCACCGAAGCCATCCGCACAACAAGCAATGCGGACGGTATCCAGAAGACGGCGGACCGACTCAAAAGCCCTTATCGGGGGCTGCTGTTTACCAACTTGGTCGACTTCGATTCCTTGTACGGGCATAGACGCGATCCGGAAGGCTATGCGAAGGCCCTGATGGAATTTGACCGGAGCCTTCCCGGCTTGACGCAGGGAATCGGGAGCAAGGATTTACTGATTCTCACGGCCGATCACGGAAATGATCCTTATCATTCCGGGACCGATCATACCCGGGAATACGTCCCGCTTCTCGTCTGGAGTCCTTCACTGCAATCCCCGGTATCATTGGGGATAAGATCGACCTTTGCCGATTTGGGGGCCACGATTGCCGATAACTTCGGTGTGGAATGGAGAGAGAACGGAACCAGCTTTCTGTCCCAATTAATTTGATAAAGCGGAGAAATAGCCTCGAAATCTTGAAAGTAGCTAACGGCAGCATACGCTGCCGCTTGGATTTATCTGAAGCACTACACCGGATTAATAACATGGGAGAAAGGAGCCAGGCAAATGACACATGAAGAACAAGCCTCCACATACGCCAAAATAGAGGAGGCGGCTCAATGGATACGCCAACGGATTGCCATTACCCCGTCGGTCGGCCTTATTCTCGGCTCGGGGCTCGGGGTGCTGGCCGATTCCGTAGAACGGCCCGCCGTACTTCCCTATCGGGATATTCCTCATTTTCCGGTTTCTACGGTCGAAGGGCATGCCGGTGAGCTTATAGTCGGAACTCTGGACGGACGCCCTCTCGTTATGATGAAGGGGCGGTTTCATCTGTATGAGGGGTATGACGGAGAAGCGGTTACGCTCCCGGTCAGAGTGATGAAAGCACTCGGTGTCCGCACGTTACTGGTGACGAATTCCGCCGGAGGAATCAACCCTGATTACCGGGTGGGAGACTTCATGCTTATTCGCGACCATATCAATTTCATGTTCCGAAACCCGCTGATCGGACCGAATGACGGCCGACTTGGCCCCCGTTTCCCCGACATGTCGGAAGGGTACAGCCGCCGGCTGCTGGAGCTGGCAAGACAAGCCGCTTCTGAACTGGGGCTGGAAGTGAGGGAAGGGGTCTATGTAGGGATGACCGGCCCCACCTATGAAACTCCTGCAGAGGTCAGAATGCTCAGGAAACTGGGCGGAGACGCCGCCGGAATGTCCACCGTACCTGAAGTAATCGCCGCCCGTCATTCCGGCATGGAGGTATTCGGGGTGTCGTGCATTACTAATATGGCGGCGGGAATGCTGGATCAGCCGCTATCGCATGACGAGGTAGTCGCCACAGCCAATAGAGTCCGTTCCAAATTTATCGATTTGATGCGGACTTTGCTATCCAAGCTGAATTAAGGGAGGAAGGGAATATGCAGACAGTCCAGTATTGGAATGAGGTTCGGGAAGCGGCGGAGAGCTTGCGCAATCTTTTGCAGGGAAGAACCCCGCAGATCGGGCTGGTGCTGGGTTCGGGACTCGGAGACCTCGCGGAACAAGTCACCGAGGCGGTGAGCATCCCTTACCGTCAGCTCCCGCACTTCCCGGTTTCTACCGTGGAAGGCCATGAAGGGCAATTCGTGGCGGGGCTGCTGGAAGGCAAGCCGGTGATCGTTATGCAGGGAAGGCTCCATTATTATGAGGGCTATACCATGAAGAAAGTAGTTTTTCCCGTCTATGTAATGAAAGCTCTTGGAGTCCGTTCTTTAGTGATGACCAATGCGGCTGGAGGAATGAACCGGACGTTCAAGCCGGGCGATTTAATGGTGATAAGCGATCATATCAACATGACCGGAACGAATCCGTTGATTGGCCCGAATGACTCCGGATGGGGACCCCGATTCCCCGATATGTCGGAGGCCTATGACCGCGGATACAGACAATTGGTACGCCGTTTGGGCGAAGAAATGGGGCTGGGAGAGAGCGCCTCTCCTTCACGGCTGCAGGAAGGAGTCTACTGCGGAATCAGCGGCCCGTCCTATATGACTCCAGCGGAATTAACGATGCTTGCCCGCCTGGGAGGAGACGCCATAGGGATGTCCACGGTAGGGGAAGTCATTGCCGCACGGCACTGCGGACTTAAGGTGCTGGGTATATCCTGTATAACGGACATGGCTATTGGCGAGGAACTGGAGGAATTAACCCATGAGCAGGTTGTCGAAACAGCCAATCGCGCCAAGCCGGCATTTCAGTCTTTAATTCGTGCTTTCTTGCGGGAGCTGCCTCTTTAACAACTTGCGTCAGAAGTCTCCTTCCTCAGCGAAGCAGGTGGGAGATGAATGACGCCTTTCCCGAAAATTTTCGCTGGGAAGAGCATGTGTTTGTTCTAATCACTTTGATGCAAATGTATGGTATACTGATGATATAGAACAAACGTTCCGGAAAGGTAGGTTTTCCATGATTCGAGCTCAAATTGTACGTTTCCATGCCTCGAAACGAGATGTCGAACGACTATATGCCTGTAATCGCGAATCTGCCCAGGTGTGGAAT